>JALDAF010000047.1 GCA_022729315.1 Candidatus Nanohalalkaliarchaeum halalkaliphilum
CGGCCGCGTATGCATCCACTGCATCATCGTTTATACTGACGTATTCAGCGCTTTCAACAACTGGCTGTACAGAATCCAGAACAGGATTGTTACTCATGATTTCCCCTCTAACAGCCGCTGAGAAATCGATTCTTTAAACAGTTCCGATTCAGTCGTTACCAGAGATCCGGATCCACATATGCAGCGTCCTCGGCATCGGTAAGTGGCTCCAACCGGTCAAAAACGCGGTGCGGCCCGTTCGCGTGTGCAGGGCGGCCCATATCATACAGCAGCTCCGCCTCATCATCCGCGAACCCGTACCGGCCCTGAAGCATCTGCCGCGCTGACACCTCTTTCTCCCCCATGATATACAGTGCTTTACTCACCTGCGACAGCTCCTCCACGCCAATATTCATCCGTTCACGCACATCACGGTACAGTTCCATCACGTCCCCACCTCCTGATTGTAATGTACTCCGCGCGCATTCTTTTATATACGAACCGCGCCGCGCCCCACCCGTAGACCCTTAAAACGTTTCACCTCATAACTAGTACCGCGGACGCCCCGATGGCTTAGCTGGTAGAGCGGCTCCCTCGTACCGTGTGATGAGGAGGATTTTTGAGTGCCGAGCACCGTAGTTGGCTACTACACCCGCACCGGTACACACCGGTGATCGGTTCCGCAAACTCGTATGAGTTTGCTCGGATCGAGCGGACTCTTTGAGTCCGTTGAGGACGGCAACCGTAACCGGATGCCGTAGTGCGATGAAGACGTGAACACCTTCTGAACGCGAGACAGGAGCAGATCGCGGGTTCAAATCCCGCTCGGGGCTCTGTATTCTACTATACCTGAGGCGGAGGTTATTCAAGGAGTTCTGGGTTCAGGTCGTCTACGCGCATATCGGGGTGATAGTCCCAGGTGCCGGTATCCGGGTTGGGGCCGCCTGCTGTGCCCTGTGCCGGATCGAGTACGAGCCGTCGACCGGTTGACTCGACGTACTCGGCCCACATGTGGCCGTCGTGGTCCGGATCGAGGTTGCGGTTGATGATGCCTGTCCCCTCCAGAACACCGGCTTCATGCATCCGTTCCAGTACCGCTGCTGTCGCCAGCGCCATGTGTCGGCATACGCCGCGTCCCACATCCACATAAAACTCCTGTAACGAGAGTGTTTCTCCGTCATGCTTGGACGCGATCCGGTCGGTGTATTCCCTGTCATATGCCATGTTCTCGGTTACGGACTCGTACACGCATTTAGCCAGCTCGTGATCTTTGACGGTGTCAGCGTCAAAATCACCAAACTCGTCCCGGTACCGCTGGACCGCATCCTGGTATATATCCGATAATCCGTACGAAACCTCGTCAGAGAACCTGTCATAATCGACGACGACCGCTTCCTCGTCACATTGAAGGCCGTTAAAATGGACGTTCCCATTGATCGCGGAGCCAGTGTGGATCGTGTTCCGCTCCCGGTAGCGGTCACCGACACGTTCCGTCTGGATGTCCGTATACGGTCGAATAGCCATATTTATTACTTAGTAGTGGTTACATATAAGTCTTTCGGTTTTAGGTGTTCAGGAGGCCAACATCATGTCGCGCAGGCGGCCTCCCTGCTCATGAGGCACACTGTCTCACCCTTGGAAACCCTCATGTTCTTAAGGACGGGGCAGTATCTTGTGTTGTATGGTGTTATTGGCTGCCGCTGTGGTCCTGTTCGTGTTCAGTGGTCTGTGCCTCATCGTTCGATATCGTCTGGACCTGGATGGTGGCCCGGACGTGTATCTGGCCGCGGTCAGCGGGTTTTCGTTCACGACCGGTGCGGTGTTCCTGGGCTGGTACCTGGCACTGGTGTACCTCCTTTAACCTGTGCTGGATGGGTTCGACGACATACAGGCGTTTAACTGGATTGTGTCAGACTGGGATCGATGTTTTGGGCGGACTGGATCTCTTCGGATGTGCCGGCGAGTTCCCGGATAATCTGTTCGGACATCCCGTCGAGCATGCCATCGGTGTGTTCCTCCACGTAGATCATGGTGAGGAATGCGGAGAGTTCTGCGGTACCGTACCGTTCATTCATGCTGTTCACGGTATCATCCTCCCAGCCATACCGGTCGGCGAGGAGGGTGGCGATGCAGTCGTTCTGGATCTCGATCCTGTCATCGTTGAACAGGTGGTTGCGCACCATCCGGGAGAGCAGGTGTTCGCGGGTGGTATCGATGGTGTTCTTCCCTTTTTCTGTCAGTTTGAAGGCGATGATGAGGTCGCGTTTGATTGTTTCCGGGGAGACTATGACGGTTTCCAGGTAGTCGTTCTTGACAAGGTTGTCCACGCGTCGGCCGATGGTCTGGACGGATACGCCGCCGGTGATCGGCAGATCGTCTTCATGTTCAACGATCCATCCGTGTAATCTGTTCTTCCACGGCGGGAGATCGTGTTGTTTCACGGAAAACAGGATTGCAAAGTCGGTTTCATCCACGATGTCATTGTTCAACGGGGTCACCTACCCCTTCAACATCCCACGATGTTTATAAAGCGAGATCTCAGCCACATTCGCGGTCCGCCACAGAACCAGTTTCACCTCTCTACAGGTGGACCTGTTCGCATCCTGTTTCCCGGCCGGTACCATGTGCACCTTTCAGGATATCGGAATGTATCCGTTTTACCGGGAATCCCCTCCTGTACTCACGGAATACCGGGTTCCGTTGCCGCTGCAGTTCCATATCAGCCGAGCCTGTCCACCTACTATGGTATACTCGGGACACGGAGAACAGCCTCGAACGGCAGATATACGATATGATTCCTATTTTTTCCTGGGCTCGGAAATTCTCTTTCCGTTTTTATACATTCACGTGGCAAGGCCAACCATGCCATTTGAAGCCGCACTACAGGACTTCGTCGTCACCGCTGCAGAGTTCCTCCCGCGACTCATCGGAGCCGTTGTCATCCTGATCATCGGATGGATCGTTGGACGGATGGTCGGCCGTGTTGTCCGGGTTCTCACGAACCGGACACCGATCGACCGGATGACGCTTGATACGCCGATCGGGGAGGTCATGGGCGGAACGACGCAGGACGTCAATAACGCGTTCGGAGCCATCGCGAAGTGGTTCGTATACGCACTTGCGTTCCTTGCCGCTGCAGACATACTGGCTATCGCGATGCTGTCCGAATGGATCGCCATGGCAGTCGCATACCTGCCTGCGTTCTTCGGTGGACTGCTGATCATCATCATCGGATTTATCCTGGCGGATTTCATCGGGGACATGATCGAACGCACACGGACCGCCACCGACACCATGTACACGACATACTTCGCTGACGGTGTCCGCATCTTCCTGTACTTCACCGCGATCGTGGTCGGTCTTGACACGATGGGTGTCAACGTTGAACTCCTCTACATCCTGGCTGGCGCACTCGCTTTCGGTATCGCGCTCGCCGTCGCACTGGGACTTGGCATCGCCGTTGGTTGGGGATCCAAGGACTACGTCGCGGCACATATCGATGAATGGGTTGAACGTGGCCGGTCACGCGACCCGGGACGCAACGCGGAAGACGAAGGCGTGTAATATTTTCCATACAGCAGAGGGCGGCCCTTTTTACCGCCCTCCCCCTCCCTTTTTACCATCCTCCAGGTTGTTTTATATGCGGGTACTGTTCTCACAGTATGTATGACAGCGGTTGCCACGGTTCTGGACTATATCCTTGTGGCGTTCGGGTGTGCTGCAGGCATCCTTGCGGCAACGCTTCATACCGCGCTTCAGCGACGGGGCGTTTCAGCCCCTCCCCCGCTCAGATTCGGTTCTGACACGCTCCGGGACTTTGAGATGCTGCTTGCCGCACAGGCCACGCTCCTGTTCGGGTTCACCGTCTACCTGGCAGCCAGCTACCTGGAGTTCGCAGCGTTAGCGGCAGCAAGCCGTGTTCCGGGCATCATGTTCACGTTAATCCTGATCCTGCTGCTGTTCCGGTGGCGGAGGCGGGTCGTATGACGGCCGAAACAGGTATCGCGATCGGGTTTCTTGGTGCGGCGTACGTGCTTGTACTGCTGTTCTACACGACCGGCATATTGATCAACTTTACCCGGTTCCAGAACACTGATATCCTACCGTACACGGAGCGATTACGGTCGGACTCATCATTCCACGTCCTGTTACTCGCCACCGTCCTGTCAGCACTCGGCCTCGGGACCGCTGGCCTTCTCCATATCCTGGGCCATCCCAGCGCCACGGCTGCTATCGTCACCGCCCTGATCCCTTTCTTAACCGGATTCCTCTACTTTGTCCGGCGGATGCACACGATCAGCCGACCACAGTAACTGCCACACCCTCTCGTGGTGGAAAACAGCCATCCCGGACCGGGAGCAGCGGGATCGATGCACCGGCCAGGAACCAAGGATTTCCGGCGGGTCCTGATGCAAATTTTATATACCGTGAGCGAGAAACAGTAGTATATGGAACACGACCTCCAGATGGATTCGGATCAGCAGGTTGAAAAGCACGAGGAACCCCTGTTTATCAAGGTTCCCGGATACCGGAACGTGTTGCAGGACCTGATCGGTGTCAAGCAGATTCTCACGAATATGAAAGAGTCCGTTGAAGTCCTCCACGAGGTACAGCAGGTGAAGGAGCACAGTATCGAAGTGTTCATCGAGAATGTTGAACGGCTGAACCAGCAGCTGGCAGATATCGATAGCCAGATCCCTGAGATCGAAGAGATGGATGTGAATATCGCGGAAGACATCGCTCACCACAAGATCGAAACGGGCACACACCACGACGATGACGAGGTTATCGATGAAGCCGTTAAAGACCTGAAAGGCGAACTGGAAGAGCTCCGTGGCGAACTCGGGAAACTGGAATAACCGCTCCCGACCCTTTTCCGGTGCTTAAAAACATTGTACCGTACAACACATACATGGGCGGTATCGCTGGCGCCAGCAGTACGGAAACGGTTCAATCCCTCCTCACAGCCATGCAGCACCGTGGCCAGTCCACCGTATCCACGGATACCGGTACCAATTTCGTTCTTGGACACCTGCAGCATCCCCTGAACGGACACGGTGGACAGCCATCGCACGGGGAGGGCACACTGGTAGCGAACTGCGAACTATACCGTCGGCAGGAGATCGCTGAACGGTACGGATACACGGTGGACAGCGATGCCGACCTGCTGCAGCAGCTGCTGAACGACCACGGGACGGACGTGCTCAATGAACTTGATGGCGTCTACGCGTTCGCCTATCAGCAGAACGGCGTACTGGTGCTGGCACGGGACGTGCTCGGTGTCAAACCACTGTGGTACGCCGATCCCGTGGAACACGATGAGTTCGTGTTCGCCTCGGAACGGCAGGCGCTGGAACGGAACGGTTACACGGCGCGCGAACTGCATCCGCGGCACATCCTCCGATACGATATGGAACACGGCACGGTGTCCAGGGAGCAGCGTGACTTCTTCACGATACAGGACGAACAGGAACCCAGCATTGAAACAGCGGTTGACGGCATCACGGAACGGTTCCTGGACGCCGTGGAGAAACGGGTGCCGGACACGGAGGTTGCACTCCTGTTCTCCGGCGGGGTCGACTCCACGATGACCGCGGTCGCACTGCAGCACCTGGGCGTGGATGTCACCTGCTACACGGCCGGCATCCAGCACGGAAACGTGGACCGGCCGAAAGACGTGGAATGGGCGGAACGGGTTGCGAACCAGCTCGGACTCGAACTGCGTACGGAGATGCTGACACTTGACGATGTCCGCCACACCGTTCCAGACCTCGTTGACTGGCTATCCTCCACGAGCGTGGTCGACATCGGTGTCGCCCTCACCTTTCATCACGCGCTGCAGGGGGATGAACCCACCGTGTTCTCCGGTATGGGCTCCGAGCAGCTGTACGCCGGGTACAGCCGGCAAAAAGGCTATCTGAACAGGGAATGCCTCTCCGATCTTCGGCGGATGTGGCAGGACGACCTGTACCGGGACGACGTCATCACGAATCGAACCCACACCGAACTCCGGCTGCCGTTCCTCGATCACGGCCTGATCCGGCACGCCTTCACCCTGCCAGACGCACTCAAGGTGCAGGACGGGTACCGGAAGTATGTCCTGCGGAAGGCAGCCGAGGAGCTGGGCGTGCCAAAGGACGTGGCTTGGCGGAAAAAGAAGGCGGCGCAGTACGGCAGCAACTTCGACAAGGCACTGTCACGGCTCGCGAAAGATGCCGGATCCACTGGGAAACAGGCGTACCTGAACCAGTACAGGAATGCCCCGGACCGCCGGCTGGCCGCCCTGTTCTCCGGCGGGAAGGATTCGAACGCAGCCCTGTACCGGATGGTACAGCGGAACAACGAGATTCGGTGCCTGGTCAACCTGCAGAGCCGGAACACGGACAGCTACATGTTCGACACCAAGCCGCAGCAGCAGATACAGCGCCAGAGCCAGCAGCTCGGCATCCCGCTACTGATGCAGGAGACGGACGGCGTGAAAGAGGATGAACTGGAAGACCTGGAAACCGCGCTGGAACGGGCGAAGCAGGAGTACGGGATAGACGGCGTGGTCGCCGGGGCGCTGGCCTCCACCTACCAGCGGGACAGGGTCGAACAGGTGGCGGAACGCGTTGGACTGGCGGTGTTTGCACCACTGTGGCAGGAGGACCCGGCATCGTACATGCGGTGGCTGATACGGGAAGGCTTCCAGATACAGATCACGAAGGTAGCAGCCCGCGGCCTGGACACGGATTGGGAGGGTCGTGTGCTGGACGAAGACAGCGTCGAGGAACTGATCGCGTTGAGCGAGGAGTACCGGTTCAACGCGGCAGGAGAAGGCGGCGAATACGAGACCGTTGTGGTCGATGGACCGCTCTTCACCGGACCTGCAACAGCCACATCCGATCCATCATAAACACACATTACAGGAATACTGCGATGACGAACCCGATGAGGATGGACAGTGCAAGGATGAACTGGACCAGTGTCGACGCCAGCAGGCCGATGGTGGCAAAGACCGCAGAGCGGATGCTCCGATCCATCTGTCGCGTCCGGTAGAACTCTCCGGCGAAAACGGTGACCGCGACACCGACGATGAGACCGGCTGGACCGGCGAACAGGAACAGGAACACCCCTGTCGCCGCGGCAGCGATCACTGTTCGATTCGACGCACCGCCCACTTTTGCCGAAATCGCACTCCCCCCGTAATCAACGATGAGTGCCAGCACACCGATCAGGACGGTGACGGTTACAAACACTGTCCCCGGTTCCGTGTATCCGGTGCCCCACCAGTACAGTACAACACCCAGTACTGACAGGAGGACGCCCGGGACGAACGGGACGAACACCCCGATCACACCAAGCACCAGAAGAAACATGGCAACCGCCAGCACAACCTCCAGACTCACCATGCCGCTACCGCCACCATACAATCATCAACAAGGATGCATAATTAAATGTTTACAACAACATCACAGTGTGGGAGGCTACAGTTCACGGTTCGACGCCTCCCCGTATCTACGCAGTAGCCGGAACGGCTACAAATCAAGATGTCCGAAACACCAGAGAGCGGGTCCTTGTGACCTACAGTATTGCGTTCGCGTAGCGTAACGCGCGGGGGTAGCCAAGTTCCCAGAGGACTTGCCAACCCCACCAATACACCCTGTTGCGGGGGTAGCCAAGTGGCCAAAGGCGCAGCGTTCAGGACACGGGCTTCTGTTCGTAAGGACAGATGGCCGTTAGAGAAGATGATTTCATCTTCGAGACGGGAATGCGCTGTCTCTTAGGAGTTCGCAGGTTCAAATCCTGCCCCCCGCACTTCACAGTGCCTCTGCCAGGATTTGATACCGGAGCAAACTTGTTTGCGACGGTCAAATCCTGCCCCCGCATACCACATATATGCTTATAACTGCGTTCTCTTCGAGATACGCAGCACCCCGCATCCATCGGGTTCAATATCCGGTTCCGCATGACGGAAGCGGATTGAGAAAATCTCTGATTTTCGATCCTGCCCAGGGATCATGTTCTGGTGTCGATGACGACCGTGTTGGCTGCGAGGTCGCCGACGCGCTGGTCTCTGTCTGTGAGGAGGATGGCGATGATTCCGACGATGTAGAAGGTTGGGAGGGCGTCGACGATGCGGAGGATGTTACGGAGGGCTGACGCCTTGTAGTCGATGGGTTCGCCGTCCACGGTCTGCACGGTGATGTTGACCACGCGTTTTCCTGGTGTCTGCCCGGTCTTGCCTTCGAAGTAGATGAAGTAGGCGAACATGGCAACGAACAGGAAGGTCTGTGAGACGAACGCTGCAGGCGTTTCACCTGCCAGAAGTGCTGTTACGAGGCCCACGACGGCTGTTGCCACGGCCAAAATGATGATATCTATCAGGAATGCGATGATGCGCCGGCCGAGGCTGGCGTATTTCACGGTGCTTGCACGGGCCATACTGTTTGTTATGTTACACTACTTAAAAGCCTATCTTGAGTTGCTGGTCTCCCCTCGTGACCGAAACATCTTTCACGGCTGCGGGTGCACTGGAAGTTTCAATCGACTGTGTGATCTCCGGTTCCAGCCGGCCCACAGCTCCATCAAAGCGTTTATTAACTGGGAAGGGTACAGGTAATGTATGTCAGAAACGGTTTTCGTGGCCGGTGAACTTATCCTCAATAGCATCGGCATCCTATTGACGGTTACGGCAGTGTTCTATGCGTCGCGGGCATCGAAAGAGTTCGGTGACAGCGTGGTCGGCACCGCCAGCAGAGACATCGCTATCGGTGCAGTGTTCTGGTTTATCTTTATGGCACTCAACAGCGTCAACCACATCAATATTGCTGTTGTGCAGGACCATGCTCCATACCTTGGTCTGTTGCGGGATGGTGCAGTGATCGCCGGCATGTTCTGTTTCGTGGTTGCGATCAAACGGTTTTCCGAAATACTGGACGGGTAAAGGGAGGTTATCGTGGATTTCAAAGAAATCATTGAGCAGGTGATCGCAGAACAGCAGCATATCATCGGCCCGGTCGCGGTGCAACACGCCCAAAAGGTTGATGGGATGGACGTGGACGATGACGGTCAGGTCACCGCTATCGAACGGGACGGTGAAACGCTGTTGAAGGAGTTACTGTTCTCCTACAAGGCAGTTGTCGGGGAGCAGGCCGTTGAAGTCGTCAAACGGAAGGTGCGAAACAGCCTTGACACGGTTCCCGACAGTTTGAAGTCCGACCATTGAACATTCTCCTGTCAACCGTGTGCATGGAACCGGTGGCGGTACGGGCGGATAAGACCTGACTATTATATACAGGTTTCACGTAATAACGTATCTATATGGATGACGAAACGCCACTTTCGCGTGACGCCGTACGCGTACTGGAAACACTGGAACGCGTCGAGGAAAAGATCGAGAAGCTGCGTGCGGAGCGTGACAGGCTGTACGAGGCCAATGGGATGCTCGTTGATCTCGTGAACAGACTCGAGGATGAGCTGACATCAGTACAGGATGAGGAGACGGAGGAGATGGAGGATATCGAGGTCAGGGATTACCGGTACTCCTTCGAAAGCGGATGGCAGCCAAAGACCGGGATCGACATCCAGGACCGTAAACCGGACCTGGGAGAGGAAATCCATCCGGAGCAGCTGGTTCTGGGGCCTGACGTGGACACAGAGGGGATCGAAGAACAGATCCATGAGGTCCGTGATGCCCTCAAAAAACTTGGGAACACAGACGGATAATCCTTAGCAGAAACCGTTCGCCTTACTGCCCTGGTTCGAGGATATCGAATTCGGTTCCCTGCACCAGTTCTGGAACCCCACCACACTGTGGGCAGGACGATACCACGTCCGCGGAGGGTGCAGTATTCTCGTATCCACACTGGCATTGTACCACCGGGTACACTTCCTCCAGTTCCAGGTCAACGTTCTCAAAGTAGGTTCCTCGCGAGTAATGGGAGAAAATATCCTTAAACTTGTCAGGATCCGCCAGTGCTGTCCCCAGCCGGAGTTTGGCGTGGCCGTTACACTCGCGTCTGGAGAGCTCTTCGATCAGTTGTAGTACCAGGTCGGTTTCCTGCATGTTACATCCCTTCTTCCATTCAGCTGTTCCATCTGGAATCTCCATATCTCGTTCCGGATATAAGAACCTATCATGATACATACCGATGCCGATTTTTTAAACATTTCGCTACCCCGTAGATCGCTCTCCATCTGTAGTAACACACCACGGTCAGAGCGGGGAAACACGGCCACACCCTGTGATGATTCGGTACCGGTCATCAACCCGTTCAAACGTTCCTGATACACGCACCATATCGCCCGTATCCACGGCCACCGTTCCCGTGTCTGCAGGGCAGACCACGACCATCGTC
>JALDAF010000034.1 GCA_022729315.1 Candidatus Nanohalalkaliarchaeum halalkaliphilum
ACCACGCAGCACATCCATACACTGGACGAGGTCGTGGACTGGTTCGATGAGAACGGTTGGAACGCGGTGAAAGGAAAGAAGGGGAGCCGTGCCAAGACTGACGGTCAGGTGCTGGGATGTGACGCCGGTGCTGCACTATCGGTCAAGAACGAGGTGGACGCCTTCGTATACGTTGGTTCTGGGCGCTTCCACCCGGAGGAGATCGCAAAGTACGGGAAAACATATGTTGTGGACCCGGTGCAGAACAATATCCATGAGCTTGAGGATGCGCTGACACAGGATGAGTACCTGCGGCAGCAGTACGCCCGTGTCCTGAACCACCTTGACGACGAGAGATGGGGTATTATAACAACGATCAAGGAGCAGAACCCGCGGCCGGTCGCGGACTGGGTGCAGAACAAGCTTGAGGAGCACGGATACGATGTTTACGTGTTCGTCGGGGACACGATACATGAGTC
The DNA here is from genome assembly GCA_022729315.1 of Candidatus Nanohalalkaliarchaeum halalkaliphilum. Classification (GTDB taxonomy): domain Archaea; phylum Nanohalarchaeota; class Nanosalinia; order Nanosalinales; family Nanohalalkaliarchaeaceae; genus Nanohalalkaliarchaeum; species Nanohalalkaliarchaeum halalkaliphilum. The sequence continues at coordinate 459 of JALDAF010000034.1, forward strand.
CCATTTCAAAGGGTTCGGTATCGACATCTTCGTGAACACGGCCTGCCCCCGCATGGTGAACGATTTCGATGACTTCACACTGGTTAACCCGGACGGTCTCAAAGTCTTGGACCAGTTAGATGAAGGCGATGAATAACCGGCGACAGATGTTATTCGCGTAACCGGTACAGCTTGTCGTAATACTCGGTGACGAGATCGACGGTCTGATAGAATGCGTCATCACGTTCCATCGTCCAGTCGTCGTGCAGTTCGCTTCCTCTAAGAAAGTATGTTGCAAGGTCCTGTGCCGTATCTTCATCGACATCAGCGATAGACTGGACTTTAAGGCTGTGTGCCCTGATGGCTTGTTCCGCAAGACTGTCCGCGTCTGCATGGTGGGCTTTCATGAACGATGTGTGTTCGCGTGCATACGCCGGATCGATACCGGCCAGCTCACAGGCATGTTCAAGGTACCTGCGGACATCCTGTTCCCAGCGCGGGTCCTCTAACGGATCATCGTATACGGTATCAGTCGGTGTCACAGCCAGTTCAGTGTGTGGAAGGTTATCCTGGGGCTTCAGGTGCTGCCAGTTTTCAATCTCATCCTGGGCAAATGATGCGTACATGAACGCTCTACCAGCATCACGCGCATCCGGATTATCCGGAAACTCCGTATTATAGGCATCAGCCATCCGATCCAGTGCTTTCTGCTCCTCCGTCTCCGCCACAGGGTACGCTCCTTGCAGGAGATGGTGCATACGCCTGTCCTGATGAAAGTACCCGTCAAGGAGGGCGCGCGCCGTTCGCTGAGCATCAGGACGTACATCCTGTATCTGTGTGTCCAGTCCCTGTGTGCGTATATTCTCCATAACCGCCACCTTATCGAAATTGATGAACAGAATTTCCCCATAATTTTAAAAATGTGTGGGGCATTCCGCTGATGCGGCAGGCATGTGTTCTGATGCAGAAATGTGGGATTTTGTAGTAGGTAATACCCGACTGACTGGTACATTGCAGTAGTTCCCCGTTCTACCGTACAAGTTCTTCGTACAGTTCCGTGTACACCGCGGCCTCATCGATACTGTAGAATGGTCCGGCGAACATGCTCCGCAGGTATGGGAGCTCGTCCACCTCCTTCCTCGTCCGTTCCGCGATACCGGCATCCACGAACCGTTGCGCCAGCTCCACGCCTTCCTCGCCGAACGCACGTTCCAGCGCCGCTTCTGACACCCCGTCCAGATCCGCGTGGTACGTTGTATCCGCATCTGTCAATACGTTGTACACGTGGTCCGTGTCTTCATCGTACAGATCGGAGAGCACGTCCAGCCGGTCCTCCGTTGACCCGAACCGCTCCCGGACAAACGTGTACGTCTCTGCATCCGTATCAACGTCCCGGATGTTTGTCCCGGTCGCCAGGTACGGTGGACTGTGGAGAACACCTGCCTGTTCCAGACCGTCCAATGCCTGATCGGTGTCTTCACTGGACAGTCCGGTCTTTTCGGCGGCGTCAACTGGCGTGAGGTAGTGCCGATCCGAACAGTACAGCGCGCCAAGCACATTCCACCGTGGATCATTGTGGTCAAGCAACGCATCGGTGAAAGAAGGGAACGTTGAGGGATCAGGCATGTACACGCCGTCGATATGCGTGTCCGTCCGCGTATCAGGCTGCATGGTCTCTTTCTCCCTCTATGGTGTACGCCCTGTCTCTACGTACGGCGCATGATATTTAAAACCAGAAGGTGGTCTGTGCTGGGATGCTGGAACGAGGGAGTAAAAGTCTTGCTGCCAATACCAGTACGGAGAACATGAACAAGTCACAGCTGCAGATACTGCTCTCCCATCTTGACGAGGTGGAGGAAAAGAAGGCAGAACTGGAGCAGTACCAGACACCGCCCAGTATCGCTGCAGAAGTGCTGATACAGGCGCACGTGGCCAGTGATCTGGGTGGAGACAACGCGGAAAGCGATCCGGGTTCGCGAAACGGGCAGCGATGTGACGTGGTGGACCTGGGTACAGGGAACGGCATCTTTGCACTGGGTGCTGCAGTGCTTGGGGCAACGGTCCGGGCGTACGACACGGATCCGGAGGCGCTCGACGTTGCCAGGGAGAACAGGGAATGGCTTGAGGAAGAGCTTGGCCGGGAACTTGATATCTCGTTCATCGAGGAGAACGTGATCTTCGTCGACGATGAGGCAGACACGGTGGTCATGAACCCGCCGTTCGGCCTGCAGCGGGGTACCGGTCAGGCCAACGTCCGGTTCCTGGAGACCGCGTTCGACATCGCACCAGTGGTATACGCGTTGCTCCATCAGTCCGAGGGAGACCGGGAGCGGACCCGGGACTTCATGCGTGGACTGGCTTCCCGGAACAGCTTCAAGACCCGTATACTGGCGTGGTTCCGATTCCCGCTGCCGAACACGTTCGGGTTCCATGAAAAGGAGGCGGAGGAGATCAACGTCGACCTGTACAAGTTTTTCCAGGACTGACCGGTTCACGCATCGGCGGAAACATGATTTCCAGCCGGGGATCCGGGCACAGAAACTGTGGCGCAGGTTCCAGCGGATCAGCGGTTGAACTATATAAGTTTTTCCGCGCACAAGATGATACGGAGGCGTAACGAATGGATTTACACGTTGAGGAACGGGATGACCGGCTCATCGTTGGTTCTGACGGAGATAACCATACGATCATGAACCTGGTGAAGCAGGCGGTATGGGATGAAGGCGGTCAGGCCGGATATGATAGAGGCCATCCATACACCGGTGACAGCAAACTGGTTGTCACAGCTGAAAACCCGGAGGAGACACTGGAGAAAGCGGTCCAGCACGTGAAGGATTCGCTGGATGAGTTTACAGATGCGTTTGAAAGCGCGTAACGTGTTGATAATCCTGCCCACGGGTATGGTCTGGTTACAATAGTTCTACGCTGGTCACGAAACCATATCGGCTTCCACCTATCGTTCTGGATACAGTAATCGTCGTTCTACCGCTGGATGGTACAGTATAGGGGGCTTAAAAGCGTAGCTGCCCATTGCCGGGGGTACGAGGACGATCACGGTATGGATAAACAGCTCTTAACACCACCCCAGATCATCGGCGTGATGGCGCTTGTAGCACTTATCGTCATCCCGCTAACGTTCGCCACGAACGGCGGATCCATCCTGGGTGGGGACACCGCGTACGACGGACAGCCAGCCGTTTCTACAGACCAGCCGGTGGCTGATGGGACTCACGCGAATGGCCAGATGCATACACAGGATGCTGGCACCGGCGAACACGTAACACATACCGTTGATCACCGGGCCGAACCACAACAGATGCATGCACAACACGCCGACCCGTACAGTGGAACTGGCCACGGGCCGATGGTGGAACCGGTTCAGACACACGATACCTACCAGACCACTCCACATCATGAAGAACCATATCAAGAACCGCACCATCAGCATGGACAGGGTATGACACCGGAACAGGAGCAGCAGCTGGCGGAGGAGCAGCTTGCAGCTGAAGAGGCTGCGGATATCCACGCTGATCCCGATCAGGACGCGCTTGCGATGGCTGACGACCAGGTCCGCCTCCTGGTGGAGCGGATGACACAGCAGGATCTGGCTGTGATGGAGGCGTTACAACAGTACGTTGATGATTCCATCGCCGATGTCCAGATGTGGGCGGATGAACGGTTTGCGTCCGTTGACCGTGTTGACGAACTGGAAGCAGATGTGGCACAGTTACAGGAGGATGTGTACGGGTATGACGGTGATACTACTGGTAATGGAACCGTGGTTGACAGCGGCGGTGAACCGATCGTGATCGATCAGGATGCCTACCAGCAAGCACTGGAGAACGGTGAGGCAACGTTCATCCACGGAGACATGGAATGCCATATCTCGGTTCACACCGCGGATGGACAAACGTCCACCCAGCTGGAATGCATCAGATAACGGTACTGGTACAAGTTCCACCAGCGGATCAGAACTGGAGCGTTTTCAATGATTGACCAGTGGATGTAAGTTGTACAGTGGTTGTCCGCGTTCTGAAAGTTCTTTCTTCTATTATAAAGCTGTCTGGAACATCCCGTGTTCACAGTATGTGCAATCAGTAACGCACAGCAATCTGGTGAAATAAATGTCAACGAAACGAACGATAGGACTTTTTGTACTACTCGCATTCATGGTAACAGCTCTCATGGCAAACCCGATAACAGCCTCCGTTGAGTCCTCACCGCCGGTGGATCCATCATCCGCTGAGGTCGCGCCCACACTCCAGGGAACGATAACGCCGATAGACGGCGATGCATCCACACCGCAGAAGAAGGAAGCGGAGACAGCGCAGAACATGGAACATGCGCCGGCCGGGGACGCACCGGTGAACGAACCTTCAGATACGGCAGACACTTCGCCGAATAATCCATCGGATACGAAGAAATCTGCCGAAGCTGATACCGGTGGAGATATGCCGGGATCGGAGAACACCGCGGAACCACCGCACGGAAAACAGGTGGACACCGAATCGCTGGGAGAACTCGTACGACACGTGAGCGGCCAGTACGTGGCCGCCATGATGCAGGATGTGCGGAACGATCTCCGCAAAGACCTGACCGCTCACATCCACAAAACGGTCGACCAGGAACTGGATGAACATCCGGGGAATGCAGACCAGACCAAACACGAGATCCGTGAATGGATAAAGAACGAGTACGGTGCCTCCGCCATGTCCGACGAGGAGATCCGGGATGCGCTGGAAGCAGCGAAGGCAGGAACGATGACCGAGGACGAGGTACAGCAACATATCAGTGCCGTCATGGAGGAACGGAACGAGGAACTCCTGCACAGGGTAGATAAGCGCATCAGTGAACGAACGGAGAAGCAGGATCAGCAGCTGAAAACATGGCTGGAGAAGAAGATCCCTGAGGACCGGTACGACGAACTGGAGAACCGCCTCACACAGCTGGAAGGTGACAGCCACCCCTCAGACAGGAAACAGGTGAAGAAGGAGTTGAAGCAGTGGCTGAAACCGCAGATACCGAGCGACCGGCTTGATGAACTGGACAGTCGTATAGACGCCGTTGAAACAAAAGCAGCACAGAACAACGACAGCGGGCTAAGCAAGGCTGAACGGAAGGAGCTTCTGGACGCTGCACGGGCGTACACCGACGAGAAAACAGGAAAACAGGCAACCCAGAAACAGCTGGACGCTATCCAGGAACAGGTTGACACGCTGACGGATGTGGCCGTTGACGTGGATGGTTTCAAGCAATGGGTACAGCAGCAGAACCAGGACACGCTTCACGAGTCCAGGGCATACACCGATGAACAGCAAAAGGCGCTGAAGAACTGGGTCAAGGAACAGATCGACGAACAGGAGCCGAAGAACACCGTTCCGGACCACGACCACCCGGAATACGTGACCCACGACGACCTTGAACAGGTGAAACAGGAGAACGTATCCCCGCCTGAAATGGTCGATGAGGACAGGATCGTGGACCAGGTCAAACAGTACGTGGACCGTCAGACCAGCGGCATCGGGAACGTGTTGACGGCCGGCCAGCTGGAGCGTGAACTCCGGTCATTCCGCAACTGGGTGGACAACCGGTACGCAACGAAGGAAGAGGTCGAACAGCTGAAACAGCAGAACCGGCAGATCCGCAAGGAACTGCACTACCTGCAGGCTGAGACCGGGTACACCCGTCCGGACTCAGACCTTGCAGCACAGGTCATGGCCGAACACAACTACACACAGCTTCGGTACGGTGACACCCGATGTGACCTGTACGACTACCAGAACGCCGGGAAACGGGTGCAGTGCGTCCGGTAACGGGCCACTGCTCCTTCTTTTCTCCTTTTTGCCACAGCAGGACTACCGGCCCGGATCATACACCTGATATGGTAAGTCCTCACCGAACATGGTCAGTGGAACCCATTCCTGCACATAATCATCATAGACACTTCGGGGAACGGCCTCACCGATGGTTGCGGTATCGCTGATGTACCGGTCACCGTCGATCCGGGCCTCTGCAACCGCGTGCAGTCCCGGATCACAGTCCTCTACCGGGACATCCGAGTCACAGTTCCCCTCCCAGTACACGTTCCCGATCACGACACGCGCCTCAACCTCTGCCGCCTCCAGCAGTGACGCCGCAGCGATCGCATAATCAACACAGTTCCCTGAACCGCGATCCAGTGTATCCTGCGGATAATCCCAGCAAAACAGTTCATCGCACTGCTCCGCATTCGCCACATACTCAAAGTCCTGTAACCCGTTCAGCTCAAATCCATCGGTATGCGGGTCGATCGCTTCAGCGTACCGCTCCACCAGGGGATCATCCGGTACGATAAACTGCTGTGGATCCTCCCGTGTCTTCGTCCACCGCCGAAGATGGTCATCGGTCGGGATCTCCTCACCGCCAACTGCGTCATACGCGGCTACCGCATCTGCAAACAGCCGTGCATCAACGGCTCCGGTCATCCACTGATCGTACCACTGCGTTCCCAGCCACGTACCAGCAGCAGCTATTCCTCCCAGCACATCCCGTCGTTTCGGCACTTACTCCCCCCCTGTGTGGCCCATACCTGCGCTCCAGATTATTTAACTGTTTCCACACCACTGGCTGGCGGAACGGGAACCGTTAGATTAATACAGTTTTGCTGCAAAGACGGCGGTATGCCGGAGGCAGCAGGAACCATCATCTCCACGGAGGACACGCCCACCCCGGACGAATTCTTCTTCGTCCTCCAGGAACCGGTGAAAAAGGAGCAGTTCATCGAGTTCGATACGGAGGAGGGCCGGGCCGTCGCCCGCGTCACCAACGTCCGCAAGACCAACCAGTACTTCATGCAGGCGCAGTCTGTCTCCGAGTACGCCAAGGACGGTGGCAGCATCGACGACCACCTCCCCACAGCGGATTGGGAATATCTCGTTGCGGAAGGACGTATACTCGGCGTGTACGCATCAGAAGAAAATAATCTTATCAAGAGACCCAGTTTCCCGCCTTCTCCCGGAACCGACGTGTTTATCGCGGAAACAGACAGGTTATCCCACTTCCTTGGCGTGGACCCGGACGGCGTACACATCGGCGAGGTCAAATTCCAGGATCTCCAGGCCTCGCTGAACCTGACCAAACTGTACCAGAAACACCTCGCCATCCTTGCACAGAGCGGTGCCGGCAAATCCTACCTGGCCTCCGTCATGCTGGAGGAACTTCTGGATAGAAACGCGGAGGACGGCCAGCTCGCCGTCGTTGCCATCGACCCGCACGGCGAATACGCCGGGTTCGCGCAGGATGAACAGTACATGAATCGGGTCAAGGTCTACGACGATAACGATATCTCGATCGGTGTCTCCTCACTCACCGCCGGCAACTTCAACCACTACTTCGGTGACGTATCCCATGCACAGCGCCGTGAGATGGAGAAGGTGCTGTCCGACCTGAGAGGTGACGGCCACAGCACATACGGCCTTACCGACCTGATCGCCGCGATCGAGGAACGGGACATGAAGCAGAGCACGAAAAACGTGTGGCTGGACCGGCTCAACCGCATGCAGTACATGAACCTGTTCAAACAGTACGACAACCCATCACTGGACAACGTGGAATCCGGTAAGATGCTCGTACTGGACCTATCCGATATCGTGAACCGGAAGAAGAAACAGATCATCGCCGCCTACGTCACCGACCAGCTGTTCAAGGCCCGGCGCAGCGGCGACATCCCACCGTTCTTCCTCCTCGTGGAGGAGGCACACAACTTCATCCCGGAAGGGGTCTCCGCTTCGGATGCACCTGCCCGCAGCGTCATCACCAGGATCGCCCGCGAAGGCCGCAAATTCCACGCCTGCCTCGGCCTCATCTCCCAGCGGCCCGCAAAACTCTCCCAGACCGCACTCTCACAGTGCAATACCAACATCATCCTCCGCGTCACCAATCCCTACGACCTGGACCGTATCAAGAAGGGATCGGAAGGCATCACCCAGGACGTGGCAGACTCTATCCCCGGCCTCCGCACCGGGGAAGCCGTTGTCGTCGGCGAAGCCGCCAAATACCCGATGTTCGTCGACGTACGAGAACGCCGCTCAGAAGAATTCGACACCGGTAAAGACCTGGAGACCGTGGCCAAAGAATACCACGCACAGGAACAGCAGGACGAAGACGATTTGGACGCGTTTATGTAAGACTGTCTGAATATGAGGACTATGATAGGTATTCGCGCGCTATATTGCTTTCTGCGATGTTCGCGAGAGTTTCAGGGTCGTCCAGTTCCACGGTAGCGACGGTCCACCATTCCCGGTCTATTTTTGGGTCGGGCCCGGTTTCGGATCCGTAAAGCGTGTTCACACGCCAGTTGGTGACGCCCAGTTCCTGAAGATCTGAATTCCGCCGATCGAGAAGGCTGTCGATCTTCAGTTCGCTGCTCCCCCGAATGTTCTCGGGATGCTTGAGCGACATTTCCTCTGCCTTTGCGAATACGTACGGGACATCAGGCTCGTGTTCGCCGTGAACGTGATGATAGAGTGGAAAGTCTTCCACTGTGGAGATATCCTCTGTGATCTCTTGGTCCACGTGCTGAAACGCGATATATGCTGGGAATTCCTCATACATGTCTCCGTCCCCGGAGATACTGCCGTATCCTTCTGCGCGGTACTCATCAGAGAGGTGGTTGTTCACGTCCTCTACAAAATCCTGTGGTCCTCTCGTTTCTTTGTATCCTGCACTATGAGCGAGCGAATCCAGGATGTCGCCAACATTCCGAACCATATGTTACTACACGGTAGTTAATACTTATATGTGTTGTGGTTGTGGGCGATTGTGGCATGCGGGGTGAAGGCAGGTCTCCATCAATTACAAAACTGTAACTTCCATTGGTGAACTGTACGGGGAGGGAGAAATGGTGACGTACGGAGTAGACATAGTTGGGGAACCGGTATGGGAGGAATGTGGCGACAGCTACCAGTACATCGTGGAGGTGCCGAACCCGGACCTGCTGGCATTAGGTGAAGAATCGGTGTCACGGGTTGAATCGTTTTTTGACACGTCGTTTGAAGAAGAAATACAGCTGTACGCGCTCGAACTTGACGGAAAGATTCCGGGCGGGGAGCCGGTGACACAGGGCGTAACACTGTTCTGGGATGAGTGGCCGCCAGCAGTGGCCGTGATACCGGATCTGGAGATGACAGAACATACGCTGTACCATGAGCTGATACACGTGATGCGGCACCAGGAGATGTCCGAATATCCGTTCACCCGTCCCCGCCGGGCACTGCGGAACATAGCCACGCCAGAGTATGAAAAGGAGCGGATTGACCGGTTCTACGATGAAGGGTTCAGCGAGTGGGGGGCCGCGAAACTGGTGGGGGATCAGGATATCGGCAACGCACTACGTGATACGGCTAAGCTCTTCTACCAGGGATACGAGGAACAACACGGGACAGCGGCCACGATCGAGGAAGGGTTGAATCCCTGTTACGATGCATCATACGCGGCAGACGTGATCGCGAACTCCAGTTACCGGGAACAGGTAGGCGGTGACGTACATAGAACGATCGAAGAACTCCTGCCCTATAATGTAAACCGGAACTATGTGGATGGGGGGCCGTAATCGAAGAGTGCGTTGCAAAGAGAAGTATGCGACGTTTTTACTGGTATTCTTTGATCTCTGGCCTGGGTGGATGTTCGATCCCCATGTAATCGGGTTGAAGTGATCTGATGTATTCTCGCTGTTCTTCGTCCTCTATCCCCCATACGTCTACTTTGAACCCGTACCGGTGTGCATCATCGATAAGCTGCTGGTCAACGGTTGACTGGTGGAAGGTGAGGATGTTACAGTTGTATTCCCGCCCCGTTTCCAGGACCTCGCCAGGATCGTGACCGGTGAATGATGTCTGTTCACGGTCAGGGAGGTATTCGAGTACGTCCTCGTAGAAGGTGTGGTATACGACATTGTCAAGCTCCTTTTCCTGGACTGTTTCATAGATGATCTGTGTTGCTTCAGGTTCTTTGATCTCAAGCCGTATCTCCTGTATATCTTCCAGTTCATCCAGCGCCTCCTCAAGCGTGGGTATACGGTACGGCCTGATCTCACTGTATGTAAGGTCGTTAATAGCTCCTGTTCCCTGTGTTGTCCGATCGATCGTTTCATCGTGGAGGACGACAGGCGTATTGTCCTGTGTGGTCCTCACGTCGAACTCGATGACATTCAGGCCTTCTTCTTTCGCGCGGCGGAACGACTGTAACGTGTTTTCAGGCTCAACCCCGCAGAGCCCCCGGTGCCCCCTGTACTCCATACCGTATATTACTGGATAACACTTATCAGTGTTCTGCGTTCAACTCTGCAAGAAACAGGGGATTATCGGACACCGGGCGGGCGGTGAGGGGCCACACTGGACGGTTCAACACCGATGTTACGGAATCCACTGCTGAACGCGGTGGACCCATCTGCGTCTGCGTTGGCCGGTGCGGTGTTAGCGACGGGGGAGACAGGGTCGCCGTCCTTCCGCCGGATAAGATACTGGTCGATCCGCTTGAACCCGGCCATGATCAGCGGCATGTACGTGTTGGTCACGGCACCGATAGCCCATGCCGCCCATGCCGCGGTAAATGACAGTGGGGTAACTCCGAAGGCAACAAGCGGAATCAGGACGGAAGCCTGCAGCGAAATTCCTGGGACTGCAAGGGCAATGAACGATAATGCTGCCACACCTGCAAAGACTGCCATCATCTCGAGTTCCCCCTGCCGTCGTATACCTCCCCGCTCTTTAAATAAGTAACTGTTAATATCGTAGAAAAGTCCGTATAAAACTATAATTTAGTGTGTAAAATAAAAATATATGCGATGTAATTTTATGTTTGGTGCCGGGGTTGGGTCCGGAATACGTACAGGATAAGTTTTATGTAAGATTTGCATATGCAAGAAATCAATTGTGCCGGAAAACTTCTGTAAACAGCATATTTGCACGTTATAGCTGCCCGTTCATGGATCGGGATACAAGTTCAGGTGTTCGATGGAGCCAGATATAGGATATTTTTTAGCCGAAATAGGTGGCCCTGCTCTGGTTGCGACCCTTTCAACCGTGAAATCCGACGTAACGATCAACTCCTTATAAAACCCTGCACGGCCAGCAAATGGCTGGTGATCAACACGATGACAACAACCAGGAACTGTGCAGTGTCTGTCGTACTGGTCGTACTTACGGTCGGGATGATGGTGTCGTTTGCAGCGGCACTTCCCGGATCCGCAGCGGACCAGGCGCACAGCCACGCACACGAAAATGCGCACACACAGGAACTTCCTCCAGAAGCACAGGCCGGTGTGACTCCGGCGGATGAAGAGTATGTGCCGGATAAGCCGGAACTGCCAGAACCAGCGGGTGACGCAGGTGAACGTGCTGACGGGCATGGTCCCTCTGTAGACCTGCCGGAGGAAGCGCCAGACCACGTTGAGCAACGCCTCGGTCTGATCAACGCATTCCTCACGGGCGAACTGGACGGCGTGCTCGGCGAGCACATGCGGATGTTGGCGGATACTGTGCGCGGAAACGGGCAGTAACCCTGCAACGGATCCTATCCGGGATCCGGTCCTCTTTTTATTTTTTCTTCCCTGTAAAGATACACTATGCGGTATAGACACGCCATGGTGCTGGCAATACTAGTGGGTACTGCATGCATAGGTCTTGCAGCGGCCAGCCCACCAGCGGACACGCCAGCAGGCAACGTGGCGGGGGATCGTGGACCTCCATTTGCACAGGACCAGCCACTGTGGCAGATCGTTCTTCTTACCTCAATTATCGTGCTCACTGTTCTGGCCGCCGTATATGTGCTCTATCACAGATTCTTCGCAGAGGAAGATGGTGAACCGGTCGTGGTGCAGACCGATGAAGAACGCGTCATGGCCATGTTTGATGGGGCGGAAGGAGACATCAAACAGAAGCAGGTCCGGGAGCAGACCGGCTGGAGTGCTGCCAAGGTCAGCCGGGTCACGGGACGGCTCGAGGAAGACGGAAGGATACAGAAACTGCGGATCGGCAGAGAAAATGTGATCCGGCGCACAGAATGAACGACACAAAAAATCAAGAGGGTAAAAATAACTGCATAACGATAATTTAACCCACATACTTTATAGTTCTTCCATGATGCTGTTCAGTGTGCTTTCAAGTGCTTCTACACGTTCTCTGTTGCCAGTGATGTGGACCTCTGTGATGTATCCGCTGTTTTCCGGGTCCTTCCGCTGCATGAGGTCGATGGATGCACCTTCTTCAGCGTATTCCTGTGACTCCGCGAGTCCGCCAGTGTCTGGGTGCACTGTCGTTATACGTGAACCGGATCGCTGGAGGCTACCAACACGGTTCTCGATGTGCCGGGAGACTGCACGGATCGGTCTTTCGACCCGGTACTCCTCTATGGACTGTGCCTCCGGGCGCTGGTACGTGTCAGACATGTTCAGATCCATACAATACATATAGAAACAATACTATAAATATCTATGTGTATTCAAACACATATTCTTCATAATTTTACTTACATATGGGCAGGTTCGCCGTGTGCGGTGGCAGACGGTATCCTTTTAATCGGGTACGAGAAGTGCTGCATATGGCGGAAGAGATCGAGGCCAAGATACTCGAAGTGGATCCGGGGTCGGTTGCAGAAACGCTTGCCGACATCGGAGCAGAACAGGTGTTTGACGGTGAAGTGAGGTCGTTGTTCTTCGATTTTCCATCCGGTGAGATCGAGGAAAACGGGATCCTGCGGGTACGGAAACGGGGTGATGACGTGTTCATCACACTGAAGAAGGATATTTCACGGAAAGCTGCGAAACGGATGGAGGAGATCGAGTTTTACGTGGACTCGCTCGAGCTGGCGCGTGAATTCCTGTTCGGTCTGGGCCTGGAACAGCTGCATACCTCGAGGAAGGACCGGCAGATATGGAAAAAGGGAGAGGTGGTCTATGTGATCGATAGGTACCCTGACATCCCGCCCCTGC
>JALDAF010000068.1 GCA_022729315.1 Candidatus Nanohalalkaliarchaeum halalkaliphilum
GGTTCCTCATTCGTTGGCCACACATAAAAATCTTCCCACGGCTGACCTCCACCCTTTTTAAATACACTATATACTGTTTTAGAATACAAAACCAACATATTTTAAAGAATATGTTCTATATTAGTATATGTCGGAGAATGTGAAGGTCTCGTTTTACGTGACCGAGCGGATCGAGGAGGAAGTGGAGCGACTGGTCGAGAACGGGTTGTTCACGACCAAGACAGACGTGTACCAGGAGGCGTTGCGGCGTCTGCTGCTTGAGTACAGGGATGTCGATGAGCCATCCTCCCGCCGCGGATGAACACCATTCTCCAACACCGCGATACCCGGTTTTCGTGGAGCACAGGCCGTATAAGCGCGTTGTGCGCTGTGAAGGAACAAGCTTTATGAATATCGGATCGAAGGCGATAGAACAATGAAGGGGGTTATCGAACTCGGGGAGGGCGAGCTGGACCTGGACAAGACGATGCAGTGTGGGCAAACGTTCTGCTGGAACAAGGTCTCTGGCGAGCCACTATACACTGATTCTGGAACGACGAACAAACCGGAGAAGTACTATACCACCGTTGGAGGAGAGATCGTCATCCTCTGGCAGGATGGGACCGATCTGCATTACGAGGCGACCGGCGAACTGAACCGTGATGTTGAAGGGCTGCTGCGACTGCATGAATCGCTGGATGATGTTCTGGATGTGATCGGGAAGGATGATGTGATCCAGGAAGCGATCGATGAGCACCGTGGCATCCGTCTGGTGCAGGACGAGTTCGTTCCCTGCCTGATATCCTACCTGTGTTCGCCGCAGCAGCAGATCCCACGGGTCAAGGAACTGTTCGACAGTATCATGGGCAAGTACGGGCAGGATGTCGAGCATAACGGCCAGACCTACACACAGTTCCCGTCACTGTACGAACTGTCGGACGTATCGGAACGGGAACTGCGCCGGATGGGACTCGGGTACCGTGCCAAGTACGTCAAGTCAGCGATCCGGCACCTGATCAAGGGCAAGGTCACGGAACGGGAACTGCGTGAGATGGATTACCAGGAGGCCCACGAAGAGATCCAGCAGATCAACGGTGTTGGCGACAAGGTAGCGGACTGCGTACTCCTGTTTTCACTGGGAAAGCTGGAGGCGTTTCCGCTTGATACACATGCCTGGAACGCGATCGAAACCCATTATCCGGGCCATCACGACGAGGACTACCACACCGCTGCAGACAATATGCGCGAATATTTCGGCCGGGACTACGCCGGGTATGCACAGGAATACCTGTTCCACCATATCAGGCAACAGGACAAGTAAGCATCGCCCGTTGGCAACCTGCGCGTCTCATTTTCCCGGTCCCGGCCGGGAGCTTCCCCTCCCTTTTCTTCCAGTATAGTACACCGTCAGTCAGGCAGTTCCGGCATCCAGTCCCGCCACTCCCGTTCCTGTACCGTTTCCACCAGTTCCGATACACTCTCCGGATCCTGAACAAACAGTACTGCCAGCAGGACCGCCGCCGCGATCACCCCAGAAATAATCATGGTAAACAGCGCGTGTGCCACACCGTGGTTCCGGTGATCGTACTGGAACACGATCCCCATCCCTACAGCGGCAGGGACGGCGAGGTACACGGTTTGCTCCGGCATCTCACCGAACAGGTACAGCCCGGCGACCGTGGCCACGACAAGAACGGTCGGGATGAAGTGGCGGTGTCCCAGCATATGGATGCCTTACCCTGCATGCCTTAAATATACCGCGCCCTGTCCTCTCTCACTGGTTCACATGTCCTCCATGAGCAGTATCTGCTGCAGCTCCTCCAGCGAGTCCACGATGTAGTTGGGGCCGACACCGCCCAGTTCGTCCGCGGTCAGGCGTTCCGAGTTGTATCCGACCGTGTACGCACCGGACTGGTTGACAGCAACGATCTCGGCACGTACGTCGGACACGAAGAACGCTGAATCGTATTTCTGTACGAGCGACGCCATCACGTCCGTGATGTTTTCAACGTTCCCAAGCACGAAGTCGATGTCCACCGATCCCGTCGTTGCCTCGACCTGGTCACGGGGTTCGTTCCCGAGGATACCGACCTCCATCCCGAACCGGTCGTGGACGAACGCGATGAACGCCGTGATCTCGTCCTGCCGCTCTTCGAATGCGTCCCTGAAACTGCCACTCCACGAGAACACGACCGCGTCCATACCTGTGTATGTGTGCGGTAACCTACTTAATGCATCGGTCCGTCACAGGTCGATCGCCAGCACATTCTCAACGAGGCGGCTGAGCATCTCCCAGGGACCGCCTCCCTCGATGAGGACGGAGAGCGCGATCGGGATGAGCAGCAGGATGGCAGCCACCGCGACAGTCTGCAGCATACGCCCATCCTTGGACTGCAGATGGCCGTACAGGGCCACGATCACGAACCCGATCAGGGGCAGCGTGAGGAACGGCACCCCCTCGATCAGGGTTGTCCGCCCAAGCTCCTGCTGTGTGATCAGGAGAAACATCGGCAGCAGGGAAACGATGTTGATCCGCATACGTGTACATCTCTCGTCCACGGATTAAATACGTTGCTGGCACCGGCGGGCCCCCTGACGGCACACGTTCTTAACAGTTCAACCTGACGTGATAGTGTCTATGGAACTGACGCTACGGATCGAGGAGGACGGCTCCGGCAGAACCGAGGAACTGACCGTGGAAACCACGGCAGGAACAGAAATCCGTGAACTGTTACAGGAGAACGGGATCAATCCACAGACCGTGCTCGTGGAACGGGACGGGCAGATCGTGACGGGACGGGACACGGTAGAGGACGATGACACCGTGCTGACCGTGCTGGACGTTATATCCGGCGGATAGGTAGCTGTTAGAGTCCGGACTCATCAGATATCATGGGGCAGAGCGGAGACAGCACAACCACCTGTTCCGGTGTACCATCCTCGATCGCTATGGTCTCCGAGGAAACCGTACCACTATCCAGCGGCCCGAACTCGGCCTGTGCAACGACGTTCCCGGAACCGGTGAGTATCGCGGTGATGTTCGGCAGATCGAGGAACCCGGTGTTCATGACGGTGATATATGCTTCACCGTTCTCATAATGCGCGTCAAGGATCTCGAACCTGATCTCCGCACAGGCCTGCGCATCAGCCGCCATATCCTCCACACGCTCCGTCTGCTGCTCTGTGAACGGGCCGACCCACTGGCCAACGACCGTGGCTGAAGCCACGACGATCGCGATCAGCAGCGCCATCGCTATAAACGGAGAGATACCCTTTCGCATACACTCACCGTTACCGCTTCCCGTTAATATATGTTCTTCCCCTCACCACGAACCGGGCAACCATAACAATCGGACAATCGTAGCGTTTATATACGAGCTGTTCGGTATGTGTGAACATGGGTTCGTTCATTGAGATTGAGGATGCGGAGGAGTTGATCGCGCAGGCGCTTGACATGTCGGAGCTTGAGCAGGATGCGTTCTTTACGATGGGTGAGAACGAGTACACGATCAAGGAGCTCGTGGAGGAGACGGGTCGCAGCCGGAGCATGGTGCAGCGCGCCGTGAAGGAGTTGACGGATAAAGGGGTTGTCGTCCGGGAGGGCCGGACGGATAAGACCGTGTACTACGTGTATAAGCGTGTTCCACTGGACAATGTGCAGCAGAAGGTCAAGGTTATTCTGGAGGAGTGGAACACCGAGATGCGTGGGTTGCTGAACAACTGATGTCAGGCAGGCTCCGTGAGGTAAGATCGAACGCACCGCGTCATGGATGAACCGGGGAACGGGATTGGTATGCGGAACAGGGTACAGGAGAATCGGCAGCAAGGTGTACGGTACAGGATCCGACAGCTGTCCTACCGGTACCAGCCGGTGATAGCGGTCCTGGTACTTTTGCTTCTACTGACGAACGTGTATCTCGTGTGGGAGGTGCGGTCCGCTCACAACACGGTGGATGATATGGAGGAACACGTCACCGACCTCGATCAAAATGTGAAGGATCTGGGGGAGGAAGTGGACAGGATGGAGGACCGTATCGAACTCCTGCAGGAGGGGATTGATGCTGACACCAGTACGCCGACCTCGTAACACGCTGATCGATGTGTTTATTCGAACGGGAGTACGACATCCTCGCAGCCGATAAAGGTGCCGGCGATATCGTACGCGCGTTCCGGTGCTTCCAGGTTCACCATGTACAGTCGGTCCCTGATCCGGTTCCACTGCTCGTCTATCAGATCGTTTTCTTCTCTTTGACCGAACA
>JALDAF010000028.1 GCA_022729315.1 Candidatus Nanohalalkaliarchaeum halalkaliphilum
GGAGCAGACGCCTGACAACCCGTACAGTATCGAGGAACGGAAGCGGTACAAAAGGTACCGTCTGATAATGAGCGCTGGCCCCGTGCTGGTTCCGGTAATCGTTGGGGCGATGATCGCTGCTGTCGTATTATATAGTATCGGGGTATCACCGGGGGTAACGTTCACGGTTCCGCCAGATATCCCGGTCCCGGCCATCCTGATAGCCGGTGTAGCTGCGTTCTATGGCTCAACATATGTGCCGTTGGGATATGCCCGGGAACGCATGACCATGGTGACGGAAAAGAGTGCTGACGCCGTGTATGACGACTTTATGGGGCCGAATAATCCGTTGATTGCCGCGTTTCTTCTGGGGGAGGGCCAGGTCACGGATAGCGAGGACGGCGAGATCGTACTGGATTTTCCGGTGTTATTCTTCGGGCAGGAACTGGCAACTACGGAGATTAAGGAATCTGTTGATGTCGACAGAACCACTGGCCGTATTCAGGGCGTACGAAACGGTGAAGGGGAACAGGTGAGCAAATTTACGGTACGGGTAGAGGAAACGGACACAGGAACGACACTGGATGTCGACCATGCCATCCAGGGCCGTGTTCCGTTAGAGGGTCTGCTCATCTTTTACATGCAGGATAGACTGCCGGGGGGAACACTGGATCTCCAGTACGCCATGGAGCTGGCAGGGTATCGCCTGCAGTCATATACTGCGGAAATATCGCTGAGGGCACCGAACGACAGCAGCGATTGATGACGGCGCATCAACGGTCTGTACGGTGCCACAGTCATTCCCACAGAGTACGTCTGATAACCGCGGGCGGAGGGTCCGAACGGTTAAACTATTTCATTGTCAACCGCTGGCGGGATGATGGGGAAAATCTCGGTGAATGGACATATACGCGTGGGCCGGAACATGGCCGGAGACTGGCTGAGGCCACGTCCATGTACACGCCGACGTCAACGGAGGAAAGCGTTGGGGTGATGGGAGCGGTCGCAGGCGCTCTCGTGTTCGCCTACCCGTATATGCTGGCGAACCGGTTCAACAGGGAGGAAAACGGCATTGCGGTCGACGAGATCGAATCGCTCGATCCGACGGAAAAAGACGTTGAACGGGTTCAGAACTATCTTCTGACGGAATACGCTGGTGAGCGTTGAATCCTGTGTTCCCTGAGGTGGAGGCAGTGGGCGGTACTAACTTAAGCTGCCGTTTATAATATAGCGTTAGACGATGGTAGAACATATTCTGGACCAGGAGCCGGAGGCGGTGAAGGAGCACGTGGAGGAGAACCACGAGGAGCTTGATATCCGTGAAATGGTGCGCGTCGAGGAGGAGAACGAGAACCGGACGGAGCTCGTGCACTGGTTGCTGCGGAAGGAGAAGCGGCGACGGCTTTTGGGGGACGAGGACCGTATCCGGGAGCTGCTCTCACATCTTGAGCACGCGTACCGGACCGCTGCCATCTCCGAGGATACGTACAGGCAGGTGAAGCAGCGGAACAGGGAGCTGCTGGAAAACAACTGATGCTATTACTGGAGGGGTTGATAGATGCCGGAGGAAGAAGCTGAGGAGCCCGACGCGGAAGCAGAGGACGCAGAGGACGGCGAGGAAGAGGAAGATGAGGGGATCCAGCCGGGCGAGGTTGAGGAGATCAATGAGGACAGTATCAAGCAGCTTGCCGCGGCTGCGGCAGGTGGCGATTCCGCCGGTGACGATGATGAGGATGATGAGGAGCCGGATATGCCGGAACCCTCGGGGGGTGGCAGTGCGGACATCCAGATTGAGAAGCTGAAGTCGTCGATCGACATGATGAAGGAGCAGAACTCGTCGACGACGGACCGGTTGCAGACGCTTTCTGAGACGCTGGGGGAGATCCGGCAGATGGTTCACGAACAGGAGACCAAGTTCAACAACCTGGAGGTTGACGTGGACAAGGTGAAGGATCAGATGGGTGATCTGGAGCCGCAGAAGATATCGAAACGGATGAACGAGCTGGAATCCGAGATCGACTCCAACGAGGCGTCCATCCAGAAGCTGGAGAACAAGCTGGAACGGGTCAGCCAGACGGCGAACGACACCCAGCAAACGTTGAAGCAGCTGGGGAGCATGGATAATCTTCTCGAGATGAACAAGGAGTTCGAGCAGAAGCTGGATGATATCAAGGAGGCTGAACGGTATATCGAGCGGCTTGCCGCCAAATCGGAGAAGATCAACATACAGATCAACAAGAAGCTGACAGAGTACAGCACGTACAAGGCCCGTGTCGATACGTTACAGGAGAAGGTGAACGACATGTTCAAAAAGCTGGACGAGACCTCGATCGAGGTCAAGGACGCGGTCAAGGAGGAGCAGCTGGAGGAGATCCGGGAGCGGATCAAGGAGACGGAGGAGCAGCTGGAGGAGTACGGCAAGATCGCACCGCTCGCCGATATGGCGTTGCCCGAGCCGATCGCCGAGCTCCGGGAGGAACGTCGTGATATCGAGGCTTTCCTGGAGGAACTGGAGCGGAAACGGGAGCGTGGTGATATCGAGGAAAGCGAGTACACCCGTATCAAGGAGGCGAACGAGGAGAAACTGGAGAAGATCCGCCGGGGACTGGTGCGGGAATGGAAGAACCTGGAAGACGTGGACGCGGACGCCGCGGAGGACGGCGGAGACGCCGGAGAAGAAGACGGAGCGGAAGGCGCAGACGACGGCGGCGGTGAAAGCGGTGACGAGGGCGGCGAACCAGCTGATGAAACGGAAGAGGAGGATGCGGAAGCTGAGACGACAGAGGATAACTACGAGGAGATCGTGGAGAAGAGTGTGACCGAGGTCCAGGCCGAGGTCCGGGAGAAGAACCTGGACATCGATAAGCTGATCGAGGCGGAGGAGAACGGTCAGGCCCGGGATACGCTCGTCGAGTGGCTGGAGGACAAGCTGGAAGAGGCGGAAGAAGATGACGAGGAAGATATCGATTACGCGGAGCTGGCATCGAAGTCGGCCGACGACGTGAAGAAGGCCGTGAAGAACAAGGATCTGAACCTTACAGAGCTGCTGAAAGCAGAGCGGAACGACCAGAACCGGAACGATTTGCTGGAATGGATCGAGAACAAACTGGCGGAAGGCTGAGTCAGTACCGTATCACAGCCGTGGAACGGCTTCTCTGATGGTGCGGAACACGCTGGACCGTTTCCTGTCCGGTGATTCGTCGAGCAGGGTGATGGCGAGTTCTTCGATGGCGCGGCTGGCCCGGCAGTGCGGGTCGTAAATGGTGACGGGTGTGCCCTGCGCCGCGCTTTTCTCCACATTGGTGTCGTACGGTACGGTGCCGACCACGTCCATCTCGGTGAAGCTCTCGATCTCGTTCCGTGTCACTTCGTACTTTTTGTTCCGTACCATGTTCAGCACAACGCCGACCGAGTCCTTCGCCAGTTCTTCCACGAGGGACTGGGTGCGGATCACGTCGATGACGGAGGTGAACGAGGGCCGGGCCACGTACAGTGCCTTGTCCGCGGAACGGATCGCGGCACTGGTCTCACGGTCAAGCCCGGGACTGCAGTCGAACAGTAGTACATCTGTATCGTCCTCGAACTCGGCGGCCAGTTTCGGGATGCCGTGCACGTCCACGTCCTTCGTATCCTCGAAGTTCAACGCGCCCGGCACGATCTTGACGCCGGTCTCGTGCTCGTACACGCTCTCCTCCAGGTCGTGCTCTCCTTTCAGCACGGAGTTGATGGTGGCAGGGTTCTGGTGGAATCCGAGGTGGACGCCGAGATGGGAGCTGGAGATGTCCGTGTCTATGATGGTCACGTCACGGCCCAGAACGTGCGCCATGACGCTTCCAAGGTTCGCGGAGATCGTGGTCTTTCCCACGCCGCCCTTCCCTGAGATGATCGCGATTTTTTCCACATCCATGCTGTATCGGCCTCACGCAGCGCCGTACCCGACTGTATTACGGCACTATAACAGTAGTGGTGTTCAACAGTTAATTAGCTTTTGGCATGGTTCCGGAGGAAATCGTGCGTGAGAAGCAGCGTGGACCGGCTGATGCGAACGCGGTGGGCCCGTGGCAGATGCGTGGGAGGTGCCGGAACAGATCCCTACCGGTGCTGTGTTGTGGGCGGCATCTCGGTGGTGATGATGCCGTTCACAAGGCGTTCCTCGCCGTACAGTGCGATCACCGTCCCGATTCCGATCGTCAGCAGTTCAACGGCCTGCCCGTCGAACAGCAGCTGCACGTCGTGCGCGGCAGCGATGATGCCGACACCGAGCACGATATGGCCGGTGAACCGCTCCTTCAGTCCCTGCTGCGCATAGAACAGCAGCGCCAGTGGAACGACGAAGAGGAACGTGCTCGCCGCCATCACCAGTGTACCGGGGTCGTTTCCGGCGGCGCACAGCATCTCGGTGTGCGGCAGGTATCCGTCATTCAGAAGTGTGACCGTGATCTGCCGGCAGCCGCTGAGGTAGCCGGCGGCGGCGTGACCCAGCTCGTGTAGTACCGCGACCGTGGAGATGATCAGCACGTTCAACCCGATGAGGTACAGGGCGATGGGCAGGTAGCGGCGGCGCACACCGGCAGTCATGCTGTTGTTATGGGGCAGTAGTTTTTATAGGGGTACGCGGTTTATCACAGGATATTATCCGACTAATATGTGCTGCGGCACACCTTTCTCAGTTCGGCCGCGCTGAACTCCCTTCAGAGGCGCTTAAACGCCTGAAAAACGGCGTCTCATGGCTCCAGAAGGCTTTTATACCAGCCTGGGGAGTATTAGTACAGGGGGAAGGTGTTTCCGGGGCAAACACCATGGACGCGCACACCGCAGGTCGGCCATCTGCAGCGGATAGTCATAGCTATCGCGCCGCTATCCCTCTGATTGTGTTGCTGGTTCTTCTGGTCGTGATGGTGCCGGCAGGTGCCGCGTTGCAGGATGATTTTGAATGGTTTAATACAACGTGGCAGCACCGTGTCGGTATCGATATCGAGGCCAATGAGGAGATGGAGGACTGGCCGATCGAGCACGAGCTGAACGTTACGGAACTGTTTGAGGAGGCTGGTACGGATGGCACGTTCGATGAGGATTCGATCCGTGTCTACGAGTACGATGAGGACGGCAATGTGCTGTACGAGCAGCCAAGCCAGTTCGACACGGTTGACGGGTTTGATGCTGATACGAACGCGGTCGGGGAACTGGTCTGGATGCTGAACGGGACCACGCCGGTTGAACGGACGGTTTCCGAGAACTTCGATGCGGATGGGAGCCCGTACACGTACACGGTTGCGGATGCTGACAGGGAGGATTTTGTGCGGCTGCTGGATATCGTGGAGTGTACCGATGCGGCGGGTGATGATCTAGACTGCAGTATCGTCGATGCGGAGACCGGGGTGGTGGAGGTCGAGGACGATGACGGTGAGATCGAGGACGGGCTGGACGAGTCCATCGAGTACACGTATGAGATCGAGAACGTCCGCCACTTCTTCGTTTACTTCGATACCGTGGAGAACGGGCCGAAGGAGCCTCCGCAGTATGGTTCTGACCTCGCGTATCAGATCGATGGTGATGAGGCGTGGGTGAACACGTCAAAGTATATGTACCGGCTGGACTCGTCCCGTGGGGATGGCACCTCCGGTATCGTCCAGGCGATCTCCGAGATTCAGGATGTTGAAAACTTTGATGAGCCCGGTGAGAACGAGCGGACGGTGGAGTACCTGGAGTACGGGAACGAGACCCATAATTTCACGTTCGACCTGGCTGGTAGCATCGACGTCCCGGTGGATGGGCCGCTCCGGTTGACGCTGGAGCAGGAGGGGTACCGGACGTTCTACGATCTGCCGGGGACGGATGAAAACCTGTCCGTGCGGAAGACGTACCGGTTCTACGGTGGGGCCGGGTTCGAAAACGCGGGGTACGTGGTGATCGAGCATGAGATCATCAACGAGGGGGATGAGGTCGTGTCGTTCATCTCGGATCGGCAGGGGCTCCGTGTTGACCTCCAGCGCACATTGTTTGATGATGCTCCGGAGAACCTTGCGGACTGGGATCAGACGGAGCCGTATTCCTGGTTCCGTGGCGGTGAGGGAACCGATTCAGCGTTCGAGACTATGGTGGGTATGATCAACCTGTTCGGTTCGGATCCTGTGGAGCATATCATCCACGCCCTGACGGCGGGCGATAATGTTCGGAACATCGGTGTGGAGACGGACTGGGTGAACCTGCAGCCGGGCCAGTCGTTCGAGCAGGGGTCCCTGTTCTCGGTCACGGGTCACGGCTCGGCTGGTCAGGAGTTCACCTGGATCCGGGAGGTGTACCGGGAGGGGCATCTGCCCGGAGTGGTGCAGCACGACGTTGAAACGTACAATGCCTCCATCCAGGGTGATACGGATGAGGACGTGTACAACCGGAACGAGACGGTGGAGATGGATGTGGAGGTGACGGAGGATATCTATGATGTCGTGGATAACGTGACGGCAACGCTCGATCTTGGTGGTGCAGTGGGAGAGGACGTGGTCCAGTTGAGCGAGGAGGATCCCGGGGTCTGGACCGGAGCGTACACTATCTCGGATGTTGCGGAGACCGGGGACTGGGTGGTGAACTTCTCGGCGTACACGGAGGATGATGTGTTCGTGACCTGGGATGAGCACATGTTTGCGGTGACCGATGAGCTGGTGGCCAACCTGACGATCCCGGAGGATGTGGAGATGGAGGGAGAGCCGATGTTTGCGAACCTGACCGTGGAAAACTACCGGCAGGATGCGATGATTACCGGTGCGGCTGATGGAATTACCTGTAGCTACGAGGAGGTGGACGGTTCGGACTCAGGTAACGTGCATGAGGATAATATCACCGAATTTTCGGAGGAATCTGGAATATACGAGATTAATTGGACGGCGGATGATGCCGCAGAGTGGGAGCTGATATGTACCGCGGAGGAGGGCGGCAACATCGGTGAGGACACGGAGCCGTTCCGTACCGAGGTGGCGAAGATCGTGCCGGACACGACCCTGGTCCCGGACACGTACGTGTCGGACAATATCACGATGGATGGCGGGGATGTGTTCGACTTTGTCGCCAACCTGACGAACGATGAGGCGGGTACGGCACACAGTGCGAACTTTTCTGTTACAGTACCGGATGGCTGGATGGTGAATGGGACGACCGTGATGGAGGAGGAGTGTGGTGAGGTGGAGCCGGGAGAGTTCTGTGAGAAACCGTTCCAGGTGTCGATCCCGGCGAACGAGGAGCCGGATCCGTACGAGGTGAACGTGACCACGGAGTGGATCAACCCGGACGAAACGCTTAATGATACACGTGCGGTGCTGGATGTGACCGTGGAGGAGAACCCGGTGGTTGATGTCGTGGAGGACCTGGTAGCCGGTGAGGTGGCTGGCGGGTTCGCCGAGGAGATCGGTGTGTTCACCGTTGATTCGATCGGTAACGTGAATGCGACGAACGTGTCCGCCACCTGTGAGGAGGGGACGGTATGCGACGAGTTCACCGTCGACTTCGATCCGGACAACGTGTCCGAGATGGGGGTCGGGGACAGTGAAGCGTTCACGGTGGAGGTACGGGTGCCGAAGGACTATGAACCGGGGACGTACACCGGGGAGATAAACGTCTCGGGCGACGACACCTGGGATACCCTCGGTATCGAGGTGGAGGTGACGGCTGAGACCACGGTCGATACGGAGACGATCCCGTCATCCACCATCACCGTGGAAAATATCACGCAGACGGATAACGAGACGTTCCTGATGGAGGTGAATTCGACGAACGATCCTGACGGCGCGTGGGCGTACGCGGTGAACCAGTCACTGGCGTTGCCGGACGGCTGGTCGACGAACACGTCGCTACAGGAGTGCGGCGACCTGAATCGGTCGCAGAGCTGTGTAAACCCGTTCTTCGTGACGGTGCCGAACGGGACCGAACCCACGGAGGATCTGGCCAATGATTACGTGGTGACCGCGGTGACGGAGTGGCGGAACCCGGACGGGTCGGAGACGACATCCGAGGATGATCTGTTCGTGGACGTGGAGGAGAACCCGGTGCAGAACGTGCCGGAGGACGAGGTTGCGGGCGAGGTGCCAGCCGGCGGATACAGCGTGATCGGGAACGTGACGCTGGAGTCTATCGGAAACTATCGGTTGGAGGACATCAACTATACGTGCGAGGAGGGTGAGGCCTGTGAAAACTTCAGTTTCAGTTTCATGCCGGCTGCAGAGGATATCGGTGAGATCGAGCCCGGTGAGAACGAGTCGATCGCGATTAACGTATCCGTCCCGGAACAGTACCCGGCCGACAGCTATGCCGGTGAACTGAACGTGTCCTCAACGGGAGGATATGATATCGTCGATCTGGACGTTGAGGTGCCGATCACACGGACGTGGGAGCTTGATACCCGTGATGATGAGGCCGGCCCGGACGGGTGTGTCAGTCCATCCGATGAACTGACGGTCTGTGAGCCGGTGCTGGAGAACACGGGGAACGCTCCGATAAATCTCACTATCAGTCCGGAGGAGGCGAACAATACGAACGTGTCACAGACATGGTTTGAGCTGGCACTGGGGGAGAACCAGTCATTCCAGGTACAGTTCAACACGAGTGCAAGCCAGGAAGTGGTGCATGAGGCGACGTATAACGTGTCATCCGATAATGATGATGCGTTGACGATGTGGCGGCCGATGGATGTCACGGTGCAGCCGGCGGCAGCACCGATTATCGATGCGGAGATCACGCCGGAGATCGTTCAGAACGAGACCGTTGAGATATTTGCGAACGTGACGTCGCAGACCGAGTTCGATATATCGGATGCCAGGCTGAACGTGTCGACGCCGGAAGGAGTGGTCCACAGTGATATGCCGATGGAGCTGGTGCATCAGGACGGGAATTTCACGCAGTGGCGGCTGTTCTATGCGAACGAGACCGGTATCGCGGATGCGAACACGACGACGGTCGGCCAGTATGATGTAAACCTGTCGGCGGAGGACGCGATCGGGAACGATGCGTTTGTGGAGGGCAACTTTACGGTGAACCGGTTCCTCAACGCTACGCTGCGGACGTTAAGCGAGTCATACCTGCAGGGTGACCGCGGTACGATCGAGTACCGGGTGCAGGATATCGACGGCCACGGTGTCCCGGGGGTGGAGGTGAACTTCACCATCGACAGTGATGTTCTGTTCTTCACCATGGTGAACGATGGGAACCCGTTCACCACGGCCGGGGACGGAGAGGATGGCGGGTATACGGAGACGCTTCCCTCGTTCGACCTGAACGATGATTTCGATGCCGGTATCTACACGGTGCAGGCGGAGGCTGAGTGGTATGACGCGGAGCAGGATGAGACACTGGAGCTGACGGAGAACTACTCGTTCGTTGTCCGGGAGGAGGGGTTGCTGGACGTGTCGTGGGATGTGGGAGATCTCTGGCAGCCCGAATCCAATATGACGATGTACGCGACGGTGAGCGAGGCAGGGATGCTGGAGGATGCGGATGATATCTCGCTGACCGTGTACGATATGCATGGGAACGTGTTCTTCTCGAAGGATGCATCCGAGTTCCAGAACCCGGTCACCGGTGTGTACAAGACGTGGCACGAGATCGGGGAGGATCCGGATCGGGGCATGTACTGGGCCGAGTTAGCGGTTGAGAAGGACGGAGAGTCCACGGTGGACTACCAGTCGTTCCGGCTCGTGGATCCGCAGATCGGGGGTATGGAGTTCGACATCAATATCTCCCTTGAGCAGCACGAGGTGGAGCAGGGCGATCACCTGAACTTCAACATCTCGTTCATCAACATGGGGCCGGAGGAAGGGGATGCACGGGTCACGTACTGGGTGGAGCGGAATGGAACAACGTACGATCATATACAGGAAACGATCTTCACACCGTTGAACCAGACGCTTATCATCCCACGCAACGCGTTCATCTTCAGCAACCAGCCGCTTGGAGAGTACACGTTGCACGCGGAGGTTGAGGCGCTTGGAGACGATATTTACGAGCCCGCACCTGCCAGTCGGGTGTTCCACGTAGTGGAGGACACGACCGAGGAGCCGCCTGACCCGGAGATCATCGTGGAAGAGGAGCATGAGACGCGGACCCTGCCGCCTGACCCGGTGCCGCCGGAACCGCCACGGATCAACATCTCCATCGCGGATGCCCCTTCACAGATAAACCTGGCGCGTGGACAGCCCCAGCACTTCTCCGTGACGGTTGCGAACATCGGGGAGGAGCCGCTGACGAACGTGTCGCTCAGCCTGCTGAACCTTCCACCACAGATCCCGGTGACGATCACACCGGCGCTGGGCGAGATCGATGAGCTCCCGGTCGAGTCGACGGAGACGTTCGCGGTTGGACTGGACCCGTCAGCAGATGTGGAGCCGGGTACGTACAACGGAACGTTCGTTGCATCCGCCGAAGAAGCCAACATGCATCAGGAGGTGGAGGTGCAGGTGTTCGAGTCCGTGGAGGAGCGGATCCGGGCGGAGATCGAGCGTGTCGAGGGCCGGGTGGCGGAGCTCGAGCTTGAGATGAGTCGGCTGGAGGATCAGGGTATCGATACGGCTGATGTGCAGGCGATGGTGGACGAGATCAGGGTGAAGATTGACGCGGCCGATCAGCACCTTGATGAGGGCCGTCACGGTGACGCATTGCAGGAGATCCAGGCCGCGGACAACCGTGTGGCCGAGGCCGATCAGCGGCTGGAACGGAAGACGGTGCCGGAACGGCGTGAAGTGTTTGAGTTGCTGCCGATGGTGGTCGGTGGCGTCCTGCTGCTCGCACTGATCCTGGTCGTGGTCTATATGGTGCGGGTGCGGCATGTGAAGCCGTGGGAGGCGGTGCAGGACCGGCTGCATGATGCCGCGGTCGAGGCGAAGAAAAAGAAGATAAAGGAGCGTGAACAGCTTGAGGACGAGAAGCGGAAAACGAAGCGGCTGATAGAGCTGCTTGAGGCACAGCACGAGGAGGGGATCATGGACGATGACTCCTACCGGGAGATGAAGCAGTCCGCGGAGGAGAAGCTGCAGCGCATCAATAAGAATCTTGAAGACAAGTCCTAACAAGGGGAGGAACGACTGCGATGGGGAGAAAAACAGGAGGGCACCGCGGAACACTGGGCAGCGGAACACGGTTGCTGACAGCTGTCATAGTTATCGTGCTGCTTGCTGCGACCGGTGCGGCGTCCAACTTCAACTTCGGTATCTCCCCCGGTGGCGCGAACGAAGGCGTCCACGAGCCCGGCACATCGTTCTTCACATCGTTCGTTCTGGTGACGGATGAGGAGGACCCGGTCGATATCGAGCTCTCGCACCGTGACCGCGGTATCAATGCGGTGCGGGAGTCCAGACAGCAGAACTTCTCCGAGCAGGCATGTGACGACTGCATCGAATTCCTGCGAGACGGCGGCCTCATGGAGGAGGCCGGTGGAGAGGACGTTGAGCAGTGGCAGAACGTCGAGTTCTTCGTGAACATCCCGGATGATGCGGAACCCGGATACCGCCGTATCGAGATCACCCCACACCCACATACGGAATCGGAGGGCGGCGGTGTTGGACTCGTTTCCAGCGTATCGTTCCCTGTCACGTTCCGTGTGGCAGGTACAGCGATCCGGTCCGGCCAGATACTGGGGATGCATGCCGGTCGGAACGTTGCCGGAGAACAGGATATCGTGATAACCTACTTCAATGACGGGACCGTCACAACACGGGTGGACAGCGAGATAACGGTCGAGGCGGTGGACGGGAATGAAACGGTCAGCGCCGGGTCGAGAACGGTGCCGCCAGGAGAGGAGGCACGGTTCACGGCCACCATCGACACGGATGACCTGGTGAACGCGACGGAGGTGGATGACATCACGAAGGAACCGTTCACGGTCCACGCCGCCGTTGATTATACGACGGGCGTGGCCACGCACACCGCGTCGTTGACCCCGAGCAAACCGATATCGGTGCAGGCAGCAGCGGTCCGGGACGAGGTTGAGGACCCCGGAATTCCGGGTACGGTGGCGCTGTTGCTCGTGCTCCTCCTGTCAACGCTCATAACGTGGAAGGTGGTGAACCGTGTACGGTACTGACCTGTACAGGGCCCTGACACACATCGACCCACGCATCGGCCTGGTCGTGTTCAGCACCGTTCTGGCCGCGGTCATGCTGATGCATCCCGTATCCACGCAGCAGGCCAGTCACGAGATGACGGTCACGATCAACAGTTCGGCCAGCATGTCGGTCGGTGTCTCGGTAGACACGGACCGGATCGACTTCGGCAGCCTCCCGGATGACGCCCTTGAAGCGACGAAGGAGATCACCGTCCAGAACATCGAACAGTACCCTGCCACCCTCCACTTCCACGTTGACGGCAATATCAGCGAATACGTTACCCTGTCACAGGAGAGCGTCGAACTCCCACCTGGAGAACAGCACACCCTGGATATCACACTTGAAACATCTGACAGCATAGCGGAGGGCAGATACAGTGGAGAGCTCACGATATACACGCGCCGCCCGCTCTACCAGCTTCTGCTGGACAGGCTGTAAGAGGATGATGCAACCCATGGCCCGCACTGATCCCCGTGAATCCCGGCAGACCGGTGTGAAACTGGTGATAGTAGCAGCAGGTCTGCTGCTGGTACTGGGATGCGTCACAGCATACGATGTCGCCGTCGGCGTTGACCAGGACCGGCAGGGATCCATCACCGTCACGGATCAGCGGATGGACGATGACCGGCCGCGGACATGGACGGTGGAGGCATGGAACGATGGCAGCAAACCGTTCACCGGGTGGCTGCGGCTGGATATACGGGACGAGGACGATGACGTCGTGTTCCGCACCTGGTCCGGCCAGCTCCAGATCAACCCGGGGTCGTTCACCATGCACCGGTTCGCCCACGACACCCCCACATATGCCGGCAACATGACGGCAGATATCGTGCTCCACCACGGCACGGACCGTGTCACAGCATCATTCCCGTTCACCACGGAGGCCCGTGATGTCGACACCGGGTTCACCGTGTCCCACCTCTGGACGGACCGGGACACGACCGCACTCCGCGTCACCGCACCGAACGACGTTGACACGTATTACGTATCGGTCGACGACCGGTCAACCCGCCGATACTCACAGGAAACGGTACACGGCGCAGGCACACAGATCGTTGAACTCAACTACACGCCGGAACTGATCGACACCGAACCGGCCCGCGTCACCATCAGTTCAGATAACGGGAAGTATCACTATACTGGAAAGGTGGAGCTGGAACGAGCCACTGGAATGACCGACACCATCAGGAAATGGGTGGTTGTACTCCGGCAAAACATGCCATTCATATGGTGACGATATGAAAAACAGTGGTTTTCACGTGAAAAACGATATAAAAAGGCGTTGCGCATAGAACGGTATGGGCGCCGCCACCGATCTGGAGTCACGTATTCTTGACTGCCTCGAGGAGAAACCACGGTCGATCTCCGAGATCGCCCGGGAACTTGACGAGGAGAAGTACGAGATCTCGAAGAAGATCGAGGTCCTCGCGGAACGCGGCAGCATCAACACCTACCGCATCGGCCGCTCAACCGCCTGCATCCTCAACACGGATGACGGTGACGACCAGACAGGGGAAGCGGACGCAGGAGAGGGATCGAACGTCCAGGATCCGGCGGATGCGGAAACGGAACAGCCGGACGACACGGAGGATGTTCGCGGAGAACGAACAGACTCTGGGGAGGGGCAGGACCCGCCGTTAGACCCTGAAGACCCTCTTGACCGGAACCAGGAGCCGGAACCGCCCTGGAGCGAGGACCCGGAGGAATGGTTCAACCAGGGGACGCGGTCCGACATGGACGATCCGTTCCAGGAGAACCGGTCTGGCAGGCAGCACAGCCCTGGATCCGGCGGTGTCGCCGGAGGGAATACGGGCGCTGGAAACCGTTCTCAACCGGCAGGAACCCGCCGTTCACGGCAGGGTGATGGGCCGCGCACCATCGGTATCGTGTCTGGGAAGGGTGGTGTCGGGAAGACGGTGGTCACGTTGAACCTGGGTGCGGCGATGATGGAGCTGGGAGAGAACGTGATCGTAATCGATTCTGATGCGGAGATGCCGAACGTGGGACTGCATCTAGGCATGTATACGCCGCCGACGTCGCTGCAGCAGGTTGTGGAGCAGGATATGCATATCATGTCGGCGATGCACGTGGACAAGGATTCCGGGATCCGGGTGATCCCGACCGCGCTGGGCCGTGAACCGGTGCAGGCGCACGTGGACACGGCGATCGATATGCTGCCGGACGAGTACCACGTGTTAATCGATTCGCCGCCGGGCCTGGAACGGCCGGTTGAGCGGGTGATCGAGACGTGTGATGACCTGTTGTTTGTGACGGTGCCGGAGATCCCGGCGGTGACGGACACGTTCAAGCTGTACCAGGAGGCGCGGAGCCGCGGGAAGAACGTGCTCGGTGCCGTGGTGAACATGTATTCGAGTCCGAAGAAGCATCTGTCCGTGGCCGAGGTGGAGAAGACGCTGGAGATGCCGGTGCTGGGTGTGATCGATCACAGCAAGACGATCCAGCGCAGTATATTTGATACGCAGCCGGCGGTGTCGATGGATCCGCATGCGAAGCCGTCCCGGGAGTTTAAGCGGATCGCGGCCGAGCTGACCGGGAACCAGTATGATCCGACCCTTGTTGAGAAGCTGAAGGGGTTGCTGCCGTGAACGCGGGGAGGGGAGAGAAGATGGTGCGGAAGATAGCCGTTGTGATGGTGGTGTTCCTGTGTGTAGTGGCCACAGGTTCGGCCGTAAATGTGACGGATGTAGATGTTGTGCCGGACGAGGAACTGTGGCTGGGACAGGAGTTTGATATCAAGGTGACCTGTGAGGAGGCGGATGAGGAGTTCCAGGTATTCGTTGAGAACGTGACACGGGAGGGGACCGTGTTCACGGCGGGGGAGGACACGCTGGGATTCCAGAAGGATGGGAACCGGTATTTCCTCCGTGGTTCGGTGTTCGAGTCGTTTATCGAGGAGTCTGACACGTTCCGGGAGGGGCAGTACACCGTTGTCGTTGGATGCAGGGATGGAGAGCAGACGGACTGGGAGCAGCATAGTTTCACCGTGAAGACGCTGGAGCTGAACA
>JALDAF010000041.1 GCA_022729315.1 Candidatus Nanohalalkaliarchaeum halalkaliphilum
AGCACCGACTGGTATCGCAGCATCCGCACTGTACATCGCGTCCAACATCAAGGGAGAAAAGCGGACGCAGAAAGAAGTTGCAGAGATGCTGAACGTGACAGAGGTCACGGTCCGCAACCGGTCCAAGGAACTGGTTGATGAGCTCGGACTCAACGACAAGTTCGACATCGCAGCATAACGTTCTGCAGCACCACCAACGGCATCTGGAGAACACCATCTCCAGGCACCGCCACTCTTCTTTTTTATTTATTTCCGGTACAGATGAAGTAGAAATAGCTATAACCATAAGGAAATGACTAAACCCTCCCCGTTGAATGGTACAGTGTGCAGATCAGTCCTGTAGCTGTATCACGTTTCCGTTCAAAACGTTTGCGATCTCGTCGTTCTGCTCGGCGAGTTCAACGAACTTCCCACTATCATCCTGTGAGAATACGTCCTCAACCTTCTGCCAGGTATAGTAGAGAACGATCAGGGAGATCTGCTCGTCACGGCCGTACTGGTCGATAAGCTCCCGTCCCTCATCATGGAGCCGGAATTCATCGCATATCAGTTCTGTGAGAGCTTCATCGTCCAGAATCCGTTCATTATTCCCTGAAAAGACCTCGTTCTCCACCGCATTGAGGAGGATCTCCCGGCGTTTTTCATGGATCGCGTCTTCACCGTCTTCTGTGACTTTGAAGGCGATGATCAGGTCACGTTTGATCTCGTCAGGTGAGATGATGCAGGATTCGAGGTAGCCTTCCTTCTGAAGCCGGTCAACCCGTCTACCGATCGTCTGTACTGAGACACGTTCATTGAGAAGTTCGCTCTGGCACTCGTGGATCTTGTTTTTCCACAGAGGTGTTTCGTTGTTTTTGAGACATCTCAGTATCACAAAGTCGACATCATCAATACGGTTATCGGTACTCATACCCCGTTCACTCTTATCGATACTTTTTATACGGCGCCATAAAATCCCCTGACGCCATATTCCAGTAGGACTCGAACCCTACAGTCATGAATGGAAGTGTTTCCAGAATACCGATAACGTGGAACCGGCTTGTTTAACGACGTTCAGGCATCCCAGCCAGGTTCCCCATACTTCTCCAGTACCTCTTCCGGTTCATACTCCGGGAAACCGTTTTTGTCAAACACGATGGTCCGGTACCGTATCGCATCCTGGACCGCGGCGTCATCCTCCTCATCGAAGTCGCGAAGACTGTATGCGTCTGCACTGCAGGACTCAAGGACACCCATCTCTTCCAGGTACCCGAGGACCCTCCCGATCCGGTTCTGTGCCGGCGGTAGACCCTCCCCGTGACTTTCGAGATACCGCTTTACATCCCTGGATTTCACTGAATCCCGGATCACAAACTGGTTGTCGATCTCCACACCGTTCGGAAATTCAAGGAGCGGCTCCCGTATCTGGTCGTAGACATGGCTGAAATGATGGAATTCACTGGAGTCGATCACCTGAATCTCCCCAAAGTACCGTGGTCCGTCACCCATCCATCATCACCCGCCATTCCTGGTGTATGCCCGAAACTATAAATCGCTGATACTGCTCTTGATAGTCTCTGCTAGTGTCTGTCCGCACCCCGCCACATGCTCAAACTACGGTTGGCTCCAACTCTCCCTTCTGCCACGTAGGTGCGGATCCTGTCCATGACCGTATCCGCCATGAATGATTCACGGAGCCTCGGAACCCGCTGGATAAACTCTGCCAGCTTACCTGTCTCCCGCCTATCGATAACGTCTCCAACGCTGCCCGTAAAGTAGTGAACGGCCAGCAATGCGACCAGTTCCTCCGTGTCACAGTACGGTAACACTGTTTCACGAACATTCTCACTGATGTCGAACTCATCGCACATCAATGCGATCAGTACATCCCTGTCGACCGATACGTCCCCCTTCCAGTCTCCAGTCAGAAGCAATGCTCCTGCACTCATAACTTCTTTCTGTAGAAACCCAGAACGATGTTCCTGCAACCGCTGTATTCCGGCCTCCGTGATATCATATCCGATGATCATGTCCTTTTGCAGCTCGTCCGGCGTCATGATACAGCTCTCAACCAGCCCTTCATTACGCAACCGTTCAACGTGTCTCCCCACCGTCTGCAGGGACACGCCCGATAACTCCGGCAATTCATGTCTTTTGTCCATCAGCCAGTCGTGAACCCGCGTCTTCCATGCCGACCCCTCTTCCTCGAGACACTTCAAAATCCCATACTCCACAGGATTCTTTTTTGTCGAGCACATACCAATCAAGTTGGCTTAAAGTTTTTAAATACAGGCTTTCAAAGCCGATTTACGGGCGTCTTGAGGCTTCATCGCCAGGTAATGTACTATCGGTCGGTACCGGAACTCCCTTCCCGCCCGGTTCCCTCTGAAGCAATTACTAGATGAGGATCGAACAGTCACACCCTGCTTTAAAAAGACAGTCCTGTGCATATACAGTGTATGTACAGAACAGTTCCCGTAGTCGTCATAACCTTCGTACTACTTTCCGGTGTAGCCGCCGCAGCAGATCATACGCTTGCAGTTCAGGAAACTATCGACGAAGAGGATTACACCCTGTTCGAGGACGAAGGGGTGGTGCAGTACCCGGCCACCTACACCCGTGAAGAAACAGAAGATGGTGAGTGGCGGGAAGTCGCAACGTACGAGAACACGACACTGGATGACTGGATCTTCAACCAGGCCCGGAGCGTGGCCCAGGACGAGATCTATGAGACGATTATCGATGAATACGGCGAACCGGGCGGTCTCATGATCGGTATCACCGCAAGCGGTATCAATGTCACGTACCTGGAGTACGAGGACGCTGACCGGGAACCTGACCGACCATTCACCTACGAAGAACTGGACGCGTTCCTGCCCGAAGCTGTTGACGCCACCATCCACATCGAGGACTACACGGACACGGTAACCGTACCGGTCAACCTGCAGACCGGTTCCGCACCGCAGCACGATATCGGAGATACTGATGAACGCACGGAGGACCGTGACAACGGATACGACCAGCCGCAGATCGTGGACGAGCCATCGCTCCTGGTTCGAATCCTATCAGCTCTCCGAGGACTGCTTCCCTTCTAAGCAGGGGTCTGGACTATCGCCCCGCAACAATTTTATAGTATACGAACTATCCAGATGTTCGAGAAACCGTGTCCACGGCAACAGAACCCCAGCCCCCTGTACCGGATACAGCCAGTACCGATGCCGAACCCTCAGTTCACGGCCTGTACCGGGAGCTTCTGGACCCGGTGTACGAGTGGCGACAGAAGTTCTCCGCACGGCCCTGGCTGCCGATGGCACCGGATGATGAAACCTTCTCACTCGGCTTCGATATCAAGATCACCCCCTGGGGCGCTCCACGGATCGTGGAGTTCCATGTCAACGAATACGGGACGGAAGGATTCAACCAGGCATTCGAACATGGCGGTATCACTCCGCTCCGCAACAGCGGATCCGGCGGCAGGTTCACAGAATACATGGAGCGATGCGAACGGAAGGACCGGTTGCATGACGCACTGGGCCACTACACAGCAGGATCGATCGAGGATACAGCAGATCTTGATCCTGAACAGAAAGTGGTGGTGAAGTCGACCGACCGGGACCGGGGAGAAGGCGTTTCCGTGTCCCGTGCCGAAGACGCATCGGCCGGCGTCCTGAACCGGTTCCGGTATGGAGAACACCAGATAGAACCCTTTATCGGATCAAAAGACGTGTACCACAACGGCGAAGCATATGACGCCTGTATGCGGTACGTGATGAACGGCCGTATCGAGGACGGACAGCTCACACTGGAGGACCTTGGCGGATACTGGCGGACCGCCCCCGAACCGAAATACAGCGATGCCTCGCTCACGGACCGGTTCGTCGCCAACCTGAAACGCGGGCACGCCGTGAACGCCCAGCCCTACGAACTCCAGATGGCAGCGAACACGGCGGCACAGGCAACCCGGGACATGTTCGACCAATGGCTGTGGGACGAGGTCCGGAACACACAACCCTACCAATAGCGGCAGGTGGGATAACGGGTAAGTGATATCTTCTCAATCAAACATTACGAGCGTTCATTTCATGTAAACAGGGAGAATGGGGGGATAAAAGGGGAAATAAAACAAAAAATCAATCGTGTGTGAAAGTCTCTGTGCCACATGAGACACAGATTTACGCCTTCTCGACGTTGACTGCCTTTGGACCGCGGTCGCCTTCTTCCTGTTCGAATTCGACTTCGTCTCCTTCTGCGATGGAGCTTGCGTCGACTTCGCTAATGTGGAAGAACACGTCTTCGTCACCGTCGTCGGGCGTGATAAATCCATAGTTCTTCATATCGTGGAAGAACTTGACTGTACCGTGCATAACCAAAACACCTCCTTAGCCTTTTACGGCCTTATGTTTATCTGCGGGAACAACACTTATAAATGAGGGTTATATCCAGACCGTCACAGGATCCTTTGAATGATGGCGGAATAGAAAAAGGAAAGAGAACCAGGAGTCGCGGCTACCCCCGGGAAGGAGTCCGCGACATGGTGAAAGCAGTCAGGAGGTTGTTGTGTTTCCGTTGGTCCCTGTTTCATTCCCGGTGTAGGTGTCGTTGGACGGATACGTTCCGTTCTCATCCGTTTCATTTCCTACTGTCTGATTCGCTGCTGTTTCTTCTTCTGTTCCGTCACTGTCCGCTGTTTCGTTTGGTTCACTGTCGCCGTGTTCCTCGTTTGCTGTGTCGTTGTTTGTTTCATCGTCGGGTTCCTCGTTTGCTGTTTCATCGTTGATGGTATCGTTGCTGTGATGGTCATCGCTGTCGTCGGTACCGTTGAACCATTGTTCCAGTGAACTTGCTGCCTCCCACAGCATCTGGTCGTCGGTGTCGTCACCGGTATCGTCCGGACTGGTCTGATCATCCTGTTCGTCTGTCCCGGTGTCACCCGTTTCCTCAGATTCGTCTTCGGATTGTTCGGGTTCCTGTTCTATTGTTTCGTTCTGTTGTTCTGTCTCGTGTTCATCCGTGGATTCGTTCACGGTGTCATCCGTGTCCGTGTCTGCGGTGAACGGGATGGAGAACGTCCATGATCCGACTGCGATGGCATCAGTGTTCTGCTGTACGTTACTGTCCTCATCGTGGTCGACGGCGATACCGTCGGCGTCGGATGTGGACCACTGGGTTTCACCGGACTGTTCGGATTCTGTTTCATCCTCCTCATCGGTCGTAGCCTCTTCTGTATCGTTGGCGTCGGTTTCATCGTCTGTTGTTTCGTTCTCTGCATCCGTTTCGTTTCCATCTGTCTGGTTCGTGTCCACTGCGGTGGCAGTTTCTCCTGCGACCTGTGCGTCATCGCCGCCTGTCACGAGAGAGATCAGAAAGTATACCAATCCTTCAACAAGTGCGAGGGCACTCCGGATCTCACTCAGTGCTGCAGAAACTATTTCCAGCACAGCAATATCTGTCGTTTCCAGGTTCGTTGCTGCATCCACAACGCTGGACACATCCCTGTCATCCGCATATTGATCTTCCTGTGCAGATGAAGCGTCATGGTCTGCAGCCATCGCCAGCGGTACTGCGCTGATAACAAGTACAGCAAGCAGTACAGCGACCATGCCTGCTTTCCACGTCCACGCTGAACTGTTCCATACGTCCATATGTTTCAGTTGGTTCACATTCATCACCGAGACCGGTATTCTTCCCGGGCTATTTTAAAACAGAAACAACTCTCAGATGTCTGTAACACAGTACTAGTACCACGATAGAAATCATGGAACTAGTTCCAGAGAAACATGCTATGCGACTATCGAGGATACCCGGTCACTGGTCGGTCGTGTCCCGGTTCTGCTTCTTGACACTTGGATGCTGGCGGGGCGGTTCGTACGGTTCGCTGAAATAGTCCTGCATCGTCTCCATCGCCTCTTTCTCACGGCGTTTCCGCTCTGCTTCACTGATCTCTTCACACCCCTTCGGCACGTCACGGTCTCGGCCGGTGAAGTATCCTTCAGGTGCCACCCAGTCATGGTAGAAGTCCGGGTCATGCGCCTCCAGCAACGTGACGGCAACTGTTGCCCCGTGACCCGCATTGATAAGGGTCTGGTGGTACTGGCCGGCAATCCGCCCCGCAGCATACAGGCCGTCAACACTGGTCCGTCCCTTCGCATCCGTATCGATAAACGTTTTTGACCCGTCATCATACGTTTCCACATCCAGATCGTCAAGGTAGAACGTGTTCGCCCAGGACGCCACGATCACGTACCGCGTATCGATGTCCTCGCCCTCGGTCAACGAGATGCGGAACCCGTCACCGATTTGCTCGATATGTTCGACCGTGTCCTTCACGTAGTCCGCACCGTTCCGCTGCACCTGGTCGATCCCCATGTCCAGCAGGAGCCGGGAGTTCACACCGGCCGGAAACCCAAGGAAGTTTTCAAGATGGGCGTTCCGCCGGAGTATCGCGTACCCATCCTCCACGACCACGGTGTCCAGTTCGTTTCTGGCGGTGAACACCGCTGCAGAAAGCCCTGCCGGACCTGCACCGACCACGACCACGTCAACCTGTGTCATACTATTGTTGTTTGCTTCACCGCACACATAAATATGCGTGTGTTCAGCACCCGCCCGGGTAACGGCACAAAATCACCCATAGCTGTCATCCAGAACCGCAGATGGTGCCGCATAGTGACCTGGCTCCCGGAGGTACACCGTATCATCAGCGGGGAACAAATCTCCCCGTACCGCAACCCGGTCACCGGCGCTGAACGATCCCCCGTACGCCCAGAAGTACGTGACGATATCATGTTCGTCTCCCTGGTCCGTCACCGTTTCCACGGTGCGCGGCCAGTACCCGGACGCGTCAGCATTGACAACGGTCACCTCTTCTTCAAACGGTTCGTAATCTGTGTCAGCGTCGGGAAGGGCGTAGTCATGCCAGGTACCGGGCACCTGAGACGGACTGAACCCTACCTTCAGATCGCTGTCCTCGGTGAAGAAGCGTTGCTGCGGGTGTCGATGGTGATAGTCGGCAACCGGTTCCGGCACGCCATACCGCTCCGCGTGACCCTGGAGCCGTTCCTCAATCCAGTCCTCTCCTGCCTCCTGCAGCCCGGCTTCTTCGGTCAGTATGTCTTTGTACGTGTCCGCGAACAGCTCATACTCCTCCATCCAGACAAGGTCAAGGTCTGAACCGTCCGTACCAACGTCGAACACGTCGGACCCTATCACCATCAACCGGTCCGTATCATCCACGGCCTCCACGACGCGATCATACACGTCCCGTGCGTCATCATCCAGGTTTTCCAGCACCGTGTCCCGATCCCGGTACGGGCTGACCGTTTCCACGATCCGGTCGGTATCGATCTCCAGCGCCCCGAACGTGACCGGCGATTCCCGGTACGGCTCGCCCGCCAGATCCGCGGATCCATCCTTCGCCGCCTTCTCCAGACGGACTCCCTCATATAACCGGTCACCGGTCTCGCACGGCGTGTAGACTGGTAATCCGATAACGTGGTCGTCCGGATGTCTGTCGCCGAGTACGATGAAGAAGTTGTAGTCGTCATCCCGTACATAGTCGAAGTTCGTATTCACCGGGTTTCTCCCCGGTTACTACGTTCTCAGCTGACCATTTCAGGAAACGTAGTGTAGCCAGTGTACCACACCGCAAAGCAATCATGCCACGCCGTACCCGGTTCCCCTTGACTGCCGGGTGAACGGTGATACGGGCGTTACCGGCTGCATCTGTGGCCGCTTCACTGTCCGACCGATCTCGTGATTTACAATAGTGAGCGGCGGCTCATACTGTTCAGTGTCCGCCTCTTCCAGGTACTCTTTGAACCCATCCTCCGCAGCATCCGCCACGACGTCCTGGAGACCCGATGCCTCGAATGGGTCGTGTAGCTCCTGCCGTTCCTCGACCGGTTCCGGATCCGTATCCGTGTTCGGTACCGTTACGTCTTCTTCCTGTCGATCCATGACGTCATACAGTGCCCTGAACTGTTCCAGTACGTCACCGTCCTCAGGCGCGTCTTCATCCAGCCGTTCCTGAAGGTAGTGATGCAGTTTTCGTTCTGCGATATGGCGTCCTGTCTGTGCTGCCCCGGCAAGCAGGACGAACGGGTAGTGCACGACGAGGGTTGCACCGGTGAGGAATCCAGCTGCCTTCCCGGACGTCTCTGCCAGTGAGCAGTCTCCGTCCCGATGTTCTTCCATCTGTACGTAAGGACTGATCGGACATTCCCCCGTATCCTTCCATTCCTGTACCGCATCGTACAGTGCGGACGGCGCCATGATCGACCCTGCCACGGCCTGTCCAAAACTTCTGCCGAACTCGACAGCAGAATCCGCTACAGCCTGTGCATACTCGTTCTCAAGATCTGGAGAATATTCTACGACCGTCTCTGCAAGCGCTTCCTGCGCCCGGTCAAGACCACTCAACTCATGTTCAACGTACCGATCTTCCAGATCCTCCCAAAGATCCTGTGCATATGCTTTCGCATCTTCCACGTATTCCTGAACACATTCACGGTATGACCGAGGTTCCTCCAGCAGCTCCTGTGACACATCTGACTGGTACAGCGTACGGTCCCCGGAGAGTA
Source organism: Candidatus Nanohalalkaliarchaeum halalkaliphilum (assembly GCA_022729315.1). GTDB lineage: Archaea > Nanohalarchaeota > Nanosalinia > Nanosalinales > Nanohalalkaliarchaeaceae > Nanohalalkaliarchaeum > Nanohalalkaliarchaeum halalkaliphilum. The sequence goes on from JALDAF010000041.1 coordinate 8,559, forward strand.
CCGCTTCCACATCCCCCAACTCTTCTGCCATGGTGTTATCACTATATGGTCGCTAATACTTAAGTTTTTCGGTTGGAATCGTTCATCCGGTCAGCCCATGAGGTTTAAATGCTGTGAGACGTAATAATTTACCGGTATGAAACGGGCTGCGATTCCGGCAGGATTCATGATTCTGTTCGTCCCGGTGGTCGCTGCTGCTGGACCTGGCGGGGTTGACGTTTCACTGGTGCTGTCCCACATGGTGATCGTGACGTTCGCACTGTTTGCAGTGATGGCCCTTGCCACCACGTTGTATAGCGTGGCCACATCCTACGAGAACTGGCTGCGGTATCTAACAGCGTTTCTTACAACCGGTACAGGGACGGTGCTGGTATTTGCCTTGATACGGCCAGACATGTTCATGTTACCCGGATTCCTGTCAACAGTGGGTGCAGCAGTGTACGTCTTCACATTGATCGTGGCTGTGATACACCTGTTTCGGGTACGGAGAGATCAGAGTGAGGTCGCCCGGCTGCTGCTGATATATTTCATCCTGTTTTATGGTGTGATCGGGTATGGGATCACTACGACCGTAGGGTCCGACACGATTGATGAACCATCGGAACCCCGTTCGCTTACAACGGTCGAACTGGCCTGTCACGCGGACCCGGAGAACCAGGTGACCGCTACTCTCGCCAATACTGGTGATGAGCCGTTCACCCTTTCTGCGGCAGAGCTCGTGATACGGGACGCCGCAGACGAACCTGTGTACACGAACAGCACGCTCCGCTGGGAGGGGAAAGCGTTTGGCAGTCCGGGCGGCATGGATGATTTCACCCTCGCCCCTGCAGACACAGAGCTATCTTCCGACGGATTCTACATGATAGACATCACCCTGCCAGAACTGGGTACCACCACGATCGGGAACTGTGTGCCAGAATAACTTCCTCTCCTGCCCCCCCCTACCATCATAGGTGCTTCTGGAAACAACTCCGCCCTTTATAAGCGCTCGGAACTGGTACATTTGACTGATGAGGCTGGAATGATCAAATCCTCCTATACCCCAACACAGGAACTGTACCGGGAAGGCGTACCCTGTCACGTAGAGCGTGTCATCCAACATGACGATGTGGATATCTGTTCCCCTGCAAAAGAAAAGATTGACTGGCCCCAGCAGATCGATATGGCGGACGAGACCAGATACGCCGTCTGTTCCGCTATCTCCCACTATCACTATGTGAAAACCTGCAACGTTCTCGTCTGTGATCATATCCTCTCACAGCCAGATGTGTCCGAACCGGTACGGCGGCTGGCCAGACAGATCCTGCAACGGAACGCGGAGGAAATGGACGGATGGAGCGAATACATCAAGCACTGCCATGAATGTGGACCGATGGGATCAGTACAGCATGAATACGACGAAACGATCTGGGAGCAGGAGGAACCGATCCGGATGCTGATCGGGGTTGAAACCATCAACCGCGCCGCCGACACAGCATACAGCCAGTTCACGGACGGAGAGAAGGTGTTCCTGGATCTCAGTAAAACGATGCTCCGGTACAACCGGAACCAGTACCCTGCCATTCACGATAGCTTCTCCCAGGTGCTGGACGATACAACGAGACGTGAACGAATTTCCCACCTCAGAGTTGCTGCTCTCCAGACAGATATCATCCAGTTGATCGGCCAGGAACGCAGCAACCGCAAAGTATTCGACCATCTTGGTACCAGCGACCTGAAACTTGTGTATGGTGCCGGGAAAACTATCAAGGATTTCTACACGGAGATCGGGCTGACGGACGGGCTTATCCCAACCATCAGATGATATCTGGAGCTACGCCTTGGCCTTCTCGATCGCCCGGAACACGATGTACAGAAGCACGTTCGCCACAGCCGCTGTCAGAAGCAGTCCGGCCAGTCCCTGACCCATCGAACCAAGCGGAGAACCCCTGGGCGCTGCATCCCCGATAAACAGGCCAAGCGCAGCAAAGAATCCCCAGAACAGGAGAATTCCTGCAATGATGGCGCCCTCGTTCAACGCATCCTGCAAATCGAACATGTCTGCTTCCGTCATGACCTACAATATGCTCCGATCACTTAAAAAACCGGGCAGTCCGTTCGACAGCCATCGAACAGTCCCTCCCCCGTTTTTAAAGTCAACGTCCCGTAGATTACGATATGGTGAACCAGACGATGAAACAACCTACTCGGACGCTGACCGTGCTGGCGACCACAGCACTACTGCTCCTGATCGCAACAGCATTCGCTGTGCCCGCCACCGCCACGGAAGACGCTGAGGCCCCATGTCAGCAGGACATCGATGAGGCACAGCAGTACGCAGCAGAACATGATGTATGCACCGACCAGTACATGGAGATGGTGTGCCCCCATGATTCCTCGGTGACGTACAGCGCACCGAACGGCTGTGAGATCTCCGTGTTACAGGAGCGTGGATGGACCGACGTACAGAAACAGTCGCTGTGGGAGCGCATCATCACCGCGCTACGATCACTCCTGCCGTTCTAAAAAACCAGCTCTGAGCTCTTATTTTTAAGTTTATCATAGGAGTGCAAGAGTATGGGAGGATATACTGTTTCAGAAGGGCTGGAGAACGCTATTGACGCGATCGATACCGTTGGTCAGCGAACCTCAGAATTTCTCTCGACTACTACAGCTCCCAAAGCATATGACAAACTGGATGCCGCAATAGACGACGCCGAGTCTCAGGTGTACGCTGTAACACCGGAGACCGGATACGAAGAACTGGTCGTGCAGGACATGGAACAGGTACTGGAAACAACGCAGGAGCTGGCAGATTTTCTCACATTGCGATCCGACCGAACCGTTCCCGACATGGTCGACCTCCTGTATGGTGACGGTACCTACGACGCGATGGAAGACGGCATGGAGAACTTTGACTTTGACGCACTGTACGAACGGGAGCAACTACGACAATCCCGGTACACGACCGATGTCCGCCGACTCGACCAGAAAGGCATCCTCGACCTCGACGCAGAACTGGAGACGGTACAGCAGATCGTTGACGCCTACGGTGACGAAACAGGGATTCTCCCAGAAAGCTTTATCTACGATGCGGAACTGA
>JALDAF010000052.1 GCA_022729315.1 Candidatus Nanohalalkaliarchaeum halalkaliphilum
AGAAGTAACCTGATATGCAGTGATCAACGCCGCTACCCGGTTGAGGCGAATAATTTAAAACGGTTTACCGGCTACGTGTACCTGTACCGATGGCAATTCTCTCAGATGCGGACATCAGGAGCCTGATACAGGAGAAGAACGCGGTCTACGTTGAAGATGGACCCGACCTGCAGATGGATCTCCAGCTTGGTCCCTCTTCGTTCGACCTCCGGCTCGGCTATTCGTTCGGTGAACTGGCGACCCGGCTGGTTGAAGTGGTGGATACACGTGACATGAAACAGTACCAGGAATGCGTCCATGAAACGTACCATCCACCGGGAGAAGCCGTTATCGTACACCCCGGCCAGTTTATCCTCGGGTCAACGCTGGAAACGATCAACGTGCCGAACGATCTGGTGGCACGGGTTGAAGGCAGAAGCTCGTACGGCCGGCTCGGTATCGTCGTCCACGCAACTGCCGGATACGTGGATCCTGGATTCGAGGGCGATATCACGCTGGAAATACAGAACCTTGGGAATGCACCGGTTAAACTATACCCGGAGGACCGTGTCTGCCAGATCGTGTTTGAAACCATGACCACCGAGGCAGACGTGCCGTATGATAAGAAGCAGGACACGAAATACATGGGGCAGACAGGAGCTACCGGAAGCAAACTTGACAGGGAACAACGGTCTTGATAACGGCCAGTGCAGGCCTCTGAACGGTATCAGCGCGCAACCACGTATAACGCTGCCCTGCCCACATTTTTTCTGCAAACCACTTTAAATCTACCCGGCACAGATTAACTGCATGCCAAGCATCGACACGCACTGCCACCTCGACTTTGACCAGTACGGTGAGGACCGTGAACAGGTCATCCGGGAATGTGCTGAGCGGATGGCGGCCGTGGTGAATGTGGGAACGAACGCGGAACGGAACCAGGCCAGCCTCGAACTGGCACGGGATCACCGGGTTGTTCACGCCACGATGGGGCTTCATCCGACCTACATCAAAGACCTGTCGAGTGAACCGGCCGGTTCCACGAGTGATGAGGTTGACCGGATTGTGGAGCAGATCCGGGACCATCAACGGTAGATCCAGGCTATCGGCGAGATCGGCCTGGACTACCATCACATCAGGGAACCGGAGTGGCGGGAACGACAGGAAGACGTGTTCACCCGACTCCTGGACCTGGCAGTGGAACTGGATGCGACCGTGATGCTGCACACGCGGGACGCGGAAGTGCGTGCAACGGAGATCGTGGGCGACTACGACCTCAACGTGATCCAGCACTGTTTCAACGGCCATCCCGATCTCGCGAAGAAATGTGTGGACCGCGGCTACTGGATATCCATCTCGACACAGGTGCTGTACTCGCAGCGGGTGCAGGACATCGCGGATACCGTGCCGCTTGACCACATCCTGCTGGAGACGGATGCACCATTCCTGTACCAGGGTGAACGCAACGTCCCGTGGAACGTGGAAGAAAGCGCAGAGAAGATCGCAGAGATCAAGGGAATGGACGCGGAGGACGTGACGGAGCAGACCACAGCGAATGCGAAAAAGGCGCTGGACCTGTAATTCAACATCTTTCGGGCGCTACTGGCCCCAGGGGTTCGTGTCCTCTTCAGTGTCCTGCCCCAGTAGCTCCTTGATCTCCTGAATGTAGTATGCGGTTTCCTCGAAGTTGTGGGATTCAAGCGATTGTTCTGCCGCGGTTAACGTTTCCGCCAGCTCTGTTCGTGTACGCTCTTCATCCTTGACCGCGGTATATTCACGTGCCTGTGTTGAAAGGTCGACCAGTTCCTGTTCCATCCGGGACTGTTTCCAGCGTGGGTAGGCCCGATACACTCCGATGACGAGTGCCGCCAGTAACACCCAGACCGCCACTATCCCTGCCACGACAGGGACCCAGCCGATCCCTTGCTCCTCCACCGCTTTCTCTCTGACCGTGACCGGCACGGAGTCCTGACTATCGCCGGAGACCGTGTTAGCCGTGTGATCCCCTGCATCCGTATCGGCGGTTTCCACGTGGAACGTTTCAACCGTCCATTCTCCAGGGTCGAGCCCAACGGTTACCGTGTCTGCACCGATCTCCCCGATATCTATCATCACCGGTTCCTCGCCGAACACGTCACCGGTATTCGTGATGTTTACTTCCACCGTCAGGGGTTCTCCGGCCATCGGCGTGTTGACGGACAGGATGTCCACGGTGAACTGCGCCGCACCCGGCTCATCGGGATCATCCGGGTCATCCGGTTCCTCATCGTCGTCCACACCATGGACCGCGTAGTAACTGAATCCATCCACACGTACTTCGTACGTCCACGTATCACCGGTATCATCGATAAGGTCGGCGCCCAGCTCCGCCCAGTCACCGTTATGCCGACTGACCTGCACAGCATCAAACCCTTCCGCAAAGCTCTCGTTCACCAGAAACGTTATGCTGACCGCCGATACTGTTTCATCGTCGAGATCGTCAAGGGTAAATTCGTAGTACCGGTACACATCATCCAGGGCTGGCACTGATACCGGCAGATCCGCTGAGGGCACTGTTTCTATATCCAAACACGGGTTTTCAACGTGGTCATCCGTGGTAAACTCGATGAGCGTTATACCTGATGCAGGACTGTCACGGACAAACTCTGTTCCACTCTGGTCCCAGCAGTGTTCTGGAACCGGATCCGGTGCTGGCGTCCCGGTTCCACCGGTATCATCGTCGCCCGTCTCATCCTCCTCTTCCTCGTAGTATGTCAGCGAGTAGTTGTGCGTTGACCAGTCGTCGTCATGCCAGGTAAGCGTTCCCCCGGATTCAAATGTCTGGTACTCATCATCGTTCCTGTACACGGTGTATGACCCATCATCGGCATCGGGGACGCCGGTGAACATCATGCTGACGTTGCTGCCGTCGATTGCTGCGACCTCGAGCAGGATGAGTTCCTCACCGTCCGAAATATCGGAGAGCGTGTACTCCCAGAGCGTGGCGTTGACCTGTGACGGCGTGTCGGAAACGATACTGATATTACGGTCTGGTTCATCGGTCATGGACAGTGACACCTGGTCAGATACCTGGATGCGGTCCGCGTCAAACGTGTAGTCCTGCCCCCAGGTCAGCGTCATGTTCTCGTCCTCCACCATGATGCTGTCCCCTTCAAAAACGGTAAGTTCTGCTACTGCAACTCCTGTCAACCCGAGTACACACAGGATCAACACCGGAAACCGTGTTCGTTTGAGGATTGCTCTCCCCCCCCCCACCATCTAATTGTTATAAACGACTTTTATACGTAGACGTATCCACGCAGTGGCATGTCCGTCGGTTCCGGTTCATGCCGACATTGTTTTCAATCTACGTGTGAATGGAACGAACATGGTGTATGAACGGACGTTGAAGGAAGTTGACAACTTTGTATTCGACCTTGACGGCACGGTGTGGGAGTGGAATCGGTTGAAGGACGGTGTCAGGAAGACGATCGAGACACTGGAATCTAACGATAAGAACATCAAATACCTGACCAACAATGCGATCCTGCGCCGGGAGCAGTACGCGGAGAAACTGCGCGACCTCGGACTGAACGCAACAGAGGAAGATGTGCTGTCCGCATCCTACATCGCTGCACAGACGTTCGACGACCAGGACATCCGGAGCGTGTTCGTGGTCGGCGAAGAAGGATTGCGGGACGAGCTCCTGGAAAAAGGCATCGAACACGATGAGGACGCGGAGCACGTGCTCGTGTCCGTGGACCGCAACTTCTCATACTGGAAGATGGCGACTGCAACCGACATCCTGCGGAAAGGCGGTACGCTCTGGACGACCTCGGTTGATGCATTCTGGTGGGCCGGTGACCGTGCACTTCCCGGGACGCATGCATTGACGAACGCCATCCAGCTTGCCGCGGATCTGGATGAGGGCAGTGCAACCGTGGTCGGGAAACCAAGTGAACATGCGATGGACGTGATCCGGGACGAGTGGAGCCTGCTTCCAAACAACACCATCATGATCGGGGACAACATCGACAGCGATATCGTGCTCGGAAACCGGATGGGATACATGACCGGACTCGTGATGGGTGGCTCCACATCGAAAGAAGACCTGAACGACGTCGAAGACTTCCGGAAACCGAACATCGTCTTCCGCAGCTTCAAGCGGATCATCATGAAGATCTAACTATCCGATCCCTGCAACCAGGTATCTTTTAATAAGAGAACATCGTTCACTTCTACGAAGGGGCGGGAGATGATGAGCGATGAGTAAGGGATCCGAGCAGAACAGCAACCGTTCGAAAGACACATACGTACAGCAGGTTTCGGTTTCCCGCCGCACATTCCTGAAACTGATGGGGGCAGGTGCACTGGGAGCATCAGCAGCATCCCTTCTAACCGGAAAACCCAACATAACCCTGAACACACTCACCGGACGACTGACCGCGGACAATGGAATGTGCGACCCCAGCGGATTGGGAACGGGACAACAGAGCGGAATCACAGGCGGCGGCACCGGGTTCTCATGGGATCAGACGTTCACTGATACGTCCTGGGTCGAAGAAGCCGGAGACGATCTCAACGTGGAGGTTGTGACAACGCTCGATTTTGAAGCGTCAGGCGGGTTACGGGAAGCCGTGGATAACGCGGCGGATGAGCCGACAGTAGTAGTGTTCGAGGTCGGAGGCGTGATCGAGGTTCCCGGACATAACTTCCGTACACGAGGTATCGATGAGGTATGGATAGCGGGAGAAACCGCGCCATGGCCAGGTATTTCGATTACCCAGTGCCGGACACGCATCCACGGAGACAGGACGATCCTGAGCCACCTGAGTTTCATGAAAGGCGATCAAGGGGTCAACGAGTACGATTCATCGCTCGACATCGATGCGGATGATGTGATGGTCGACCATTGCTCAGCAGTCTTCGCAACTGAGGAGAACATCGGTTTACCGACCGAAGTACACCGTGCATCGGTCATCAACACGATCATCGCAGAAGGACTATTTGATAATATATGGCATCCTGACGAGCGGGCACGAGGCCTGCTCGTGAACAACGAGAACTGCACAGAGCTGGCAACAATGGGATGTTTGTTCGCGCACAACAACCGGAGGATGCCACTAACACGGTCCGATATGATCCTGGTGAACAACTATATCTACAATTACGCTCACAGGCCGGGTACAAGCAGTGGAAACATCATCAATTTCAACTCCCCAGGTCATCCAGACGTCACCGCGAAAGGAATACTGTTCGAGCCAGGTGTTGATACACCGGATGATTATGACAGACCGATATTCAGCTACTCGGCTGAACTGTATGCAGAGGATATCGAACATCCTGAACGGCACCCGCTTACTGATGGCTCACAGGACATGCATGACTCCCCACCCATCCTACCGCAAGGGCTTGACCTTGAGAACGATGTTGTACCCGCATCCGAGGTCAAGGAACATGTACTTTATATGGTCGGTCCACGCCCGGCAGACCGTCCGCCCTACGAACAGGATCTGATCAATGAACGGTTACAGGAGCCGCATGGACTCATCGACAGTCAGGACGATGTCGGCGGATACCCGGACTACGAACCGACAAGCCATTCCCTGGACATTCCACAGACCGGGGTACTGGACTGGCTGCAACAGCACCGGCAGCAGGTGGAAGAAGGATAACCCCTGCCGCACGCCTCCACAGATCGGTGGTTAACGCGGACGGATCAATTCGAGGTATCCATCCACGCCTTCAGATTCTCCAGCGCCTCGTTCCGGTGCGACACCTGATGCTTGTATTCCGTGTCCTCTGCGAACGTTTTGTCGTGGCCGTCCGGGAGGAACATGGGGTCGTACCCGAACCCGTCATCGCCGCGCGGCTCCACGATCGTGCCTGCCACTTGGCCAGAAAATGTTTTGATCTCCCCCGTGTCGGGGTCGCGGATCGCGATGGCAGCGCGGAACTCGGCGCTCATATCATCCTCTTCCCGCAGCAGGTCCAGCAACTTTTCCTTTCCAGCGGTACGGTCGAAGAACGCGGTGTGCTGACCGGGGAACCCGTCCAGTGCGTTAACGAACAGTCCGGAATCATCGGCCATGATGTGTGCGCCCCAGAGCTGGCTTTCGGCAACCGCCTGCTCCACCTTTGCAGCGGCGATCTCCTCCAGCGACTCAAGGCACGGCTCGACAATCTCCACGTTCAACTGCTGTACGTTCACGTTCTCGTCCTGGACGATTGCCTGGGCATCATCCACCTTCCCTGCGTTTCCCGTTGCAAAGTACAGGTCCATAACGAGGAATAGGAACGTAGTTTTTATATTATCTGACGCTGTAGATCGGTCGATCCCACTGAATATGCATGTGTACGGATGCCGCGGCAGGACGTGAAAGTGTTTAAAAAGTATGGATGCGGGCGTATATGTGGGTGATTCCGGTCCCAGACAATCAGCTGTCTACGATCGATGCGGAACGCACTATCGTCACGTCCGCATTACCGTACATTCACGGTGTGCCGCATCTGGGGAACATCGTCGGTTCGATCCTTCCGGCGGACCTGTACCACCGGTTCCTTGATCTGCGCGGCCACGAGAACATCTTCATCTGTGGGAGCGACGAACATGGGACACCCCTGGAACTGTCCGCGATCGATGCCGGGGAAGGGTTTGAGGAGCATGCGGACCGCCAGCACGCAAACGTGGAGTCGGTGCTGGACAGGTTCGACATGGACTTCAGTTTATACGGGCGTACACACACGGAGTATAATAAGAAGCAAACGCACCAGATTTTCTCGAACCTGTATGAGAACGAGTATATCATGGAGAGAGAGCAGGAATTGCCGTACTGCTTGACTGATGAGCGATTTCTTCCGGACAGGTATATTGAAGGTGAGTGTCCGCACTGTGGCGGGCTTGCACGTGGTGACCAGTGTGACGAGCAGGAGTGTGGCCGGTTGCTGGAACCGGAGGAGCTGATTGATCCGTACTGCACGATTTGCGGCGAGCAGCACATCGAGTTCCGCACCACGAAAAACCTGTTCCTCCAACTGCCTCAGTTCGAGAACGAGCTGCAGGAATGGATCGAAGCGGAAGCACCGTTACCAGATACGAAGAAGTCCGAGGTACTGAATCTTGTTGAGGATGGGCTGGAGGATCGGTGTATCACTCGCGACACGGACTGGGGGTTCAGCATCCCGTGGCAGGAACTGGGACTGGACGAGGAGTACGCGGACAAGGTGCTGTACGTCTGGTTTGATGCGCCGATCGGCTATATCGGGATTACACGACAGTACTGTGATACGCAGGGGGATGAAGACGGCTGGAAGGAGTACTGGCAGGATCCCTCATCTCGCACGGTGTACAGTATTGGTAAGGACAACACGATTTTCCACTCCATCATATTCCCGGCGATGCTTATGGGTGGTGCCGGTGAAAACGAAGCGTACAACCTGCCGGACCACATCTTTATCCATGAATACCTGTTATCGGATGACGTGCAGTTTTCCAAGAGCCGTGGAACCGGCCTGTCATCTGAGGACGCGCTGGACATGCTGCCAGCAGATTACTGGCGGTTCTACCTGGCGCGGAACATTCCGGAAAACCATGATACCAGGTTTTCATGGAGCGATCTGGAGAACAAGGTGAACAGTGAGCTGAACGACACTGTCGGTAACTTCGTAAACCGCGTGTTCAGCCTGACCGACAACTGGTTTGACGGTACTGTGCCGGAACCGGAGAACGTTGAGCAGTACGATGACGTGACGACACGGTTACAGCAGCTGGTCCTCGAATATGATGCGGCGTTCGAACAGGAAAAGAGCCCGAAGAAGGCGCTCGAAGCCGCGTTGCGGATCGGGAGGATCGGCGACGAGTTCATCTCCCGGGAGGAGCCGTGGCACCATGAGGACCGGAAGAACGATGTGATCTACGCGTGTCTGCAGATCGTGGATGCGCTTGCCGTCACACTGTATCCGTTCACCCCGAACGCATCGAATCAGCTGTGGTCCATGCTGGGCCGGGACGAGCCGCTTGTCACCGGCGCGGACCGACTGCAGGAACGTGCGGAGGGGCACCGACTGGAACCCAGGCACGCGCTGGGCGAGCGGGAGATCCTGTTCGAGAAGGTGGATGCGGATGAGCTACAGAACGCCGTCGAGGACGGCACGGATGAGGATACCGATACTAACACAGATAATCAGCAAGAATCTGGTGATACGATGAGTGAGAACACGATCAGTTTCGACGAGTTTCAGGCGATGGATCTGCGGACGGGAACGGTCCAGTCCGTGGAGGAGCATCCGAACGCGG
>JALDAF010000032.1 GCA_022729315.1 Candidatus Nanohalalkaliarchaeum halalkaliphilum
GACGTGGGTGTACCCCTCATATCCACTTTTCCTTCTCCGCCATCGTGTCCTAATGAGCTGTCCATAGCCTATTTACTGATATAAGATTTCATGTAACTCCGTTATCCGGGGAGCGGAGGGATGAATTATACTGAAGCGTATGAGGAACTACAGGAACGTGTATACGATGAGGAGGAAACACTCACCATCGGAACGATAAAAGACGACTACGGACATGTCCTGGCCGGAATAGTCCTGAATGACGTGTCAGACGGCATTTACGACGATGACCATCGGATCGTTCCCACCACCGATGAACTGCTTGCTGAAGGCTACGATCTAGCACAAGACATCGATCATGCAGATAATGGAAACCTGTCTACCAGAGCGTTGGGTACAGTGCTTAAGGGCGCTTATCATATCAGTGGACGTAAAGAACGTCGGTATACCGACGATATCGATCAGCTAGAACTCCGTGTTGTTGACGACTGGCTCCACGACCACTACGCCACAAAACAGGAATTCAACTATCTGCAGCTTCTGTTTGGAAACCCTCGGCCCTGATCGCGTTCACCCATGTTGCAGGTATATATACACCGATCTCCAGTAGTAATGATAGCAAACCGGGCGTACCACACCATGGACAACATCGTTGAATCCGAAGACGTTCTCGGAGGAAAGCCACGGATCAGCGGAACACGTATCACCGTTGAACAGATCTACGAGATGCACACCCAGCAGGGTATGACCCCGGACGACATCGTCACCCTTCTCCCGACAGTAAATATCGACGACATTGAAGCCGCCATCACCTACATGAAACGGGCAGACCTGCGATAACCGGCCTATACGTACAGCCGGAGGCTGGTGGCGGAGAACACTTTATTTATTACTATTTACTAATATTTATTAAAAATCAATAATATTTATAAATAATGGTCTGTAGACTGGTTACAGTGGTGTAATATGACCGTGTCTGTTGATATTCCGCCCGGGCTGGCGGAGGAGATTGAGAAGGAGTTGGAGAAAGGCAGGTATAGTTCACAGTCCGAGTTCATCCGTACCGCGATCCGACATTTTCTGGATGCAGAACATAAAGTGGACAGGCATGAGCTATCAGAAGCAGCACAGGAAGCGATCGATCAGGCGCTGGAAGAGAACGGCGTGAGCCGGAAAGAACTATTGGATGGACAGTAACTGTACATTATTCTTTGGAATATACATTGTCGCGGTGACCAAGGACAAGGAAGATGATGGTGCCGTCAGCATAGTCGAATATCAGTCTGTGGTCGGCACCATTCTTTATCTTCAGTCGCCAGCGCCAGTTCCCGTCTCGATCTTTGATTAGTGCGACGTGTTCGTAGCTGAAGATACCGGCTTCTTTCATCGCATCGATTTCGGCCAGTACTTCCTCCTGCACGCATTCAGAAAGCTCGTAAAATGCATCCTGTGCAGGCGAACGCCATTCCTCCGCAACCATGGAACAGCTTTCGTATGCGGCTATAATAACCTAAGCGCTACACGTACACCCGCAAATCCCCACTCGTGTGTGCACCGAGGAGGTGGCCAGCCATGTCCGTGTCCTTTGACATCTTGACCTGACCGTTCTTGCCGATAGTGGCGGTGAACAGGAAGTCGCTGCCTTCGTAGAAGTTGGCGTCTTCGCCGGCATGCTGGTTGTCGAACATGACGACGACGTTGCCACCCTGGTCTTCGAAGTGGTAGTTGATGCGTTCCTCACCTTTCGGTGTGCCTGTTGAGGAGGAATCGGTGGCGCCGCTGCTGCGTTCACCAATCTCCCGGACCTCGATGTTGAGACCGGTGCGTTCCTCGATCTTGTCGATCTGCTTGCCCTGGTGGCCGATGATCTGACCGACCTTGTTCTCCGGGACGTACAGGATGATAGAGTCTGGCCCCGTGATCTCTACCTGTGGGTTGTTCACATAGTCTTTGAGTTCGTATTCGATCTGCTGTGCTGCGAATTTCTCCATCGGGCTCATCCGGTCTTCGCTACTTGCACCAGAGACCGGGATGACAACGGTTTCCTCTCCGTAGGTATAGATCTCGTATTCAGGAGTGTCCGTCTCGAAGTCCAGGACCTCGACGACGGGTCGTGCAAGATCTGCCTCTGTCATGCCTTCCGGGACCTTGACCGTTAGCTGCAGCTTGTACACTTTTGCGACTTCTGCGTTCTCGATGAACACGACCGTGTCCACGATCTGTGGGATGACACCCATCTCGACGCGGCCGATCATCCGCTGGACAGCGTCCAGTGCTTCGGATGCGTGCACAACCCCGAGCATTCCGACACCGGCCAGCCGCATGTCCGCAAACACTTCGAAGTCGTCCGTCTTCCGCACCTCGTCGTACACCGTGTAGTCCGGCCGCACAAGCAGCAGGAAGTCACCGGTGTTCGCGAACTCTTCTTCCAGTTTTGAGTATTGTGTAATGCCGGAACCAACCTGGAGATCGCGCGGATGCTCCATCGTCTTCACGACCTTTCCTTCGTCCTCATAAAATTCGGCGAGTGCCTGTGCGAACGTGGACTTTCCGTGTCCCGGTGCACCGGCGATCAGGATACCTTCTGCTTTCTCGGTGAGCCGTGTCTTCAACTTATCAGAGAGGTTGTAGTCATCGATACCCACTGAGATGGTTGGACGTACCGCGGTGATCTCGCGTGACTCGGAGAACGGCGGGTTGGACATGGCGATCCGCAGGTTCCCGATCTGGACCACGGTCGCGCCTTCCTCATTCATCTCCACCAGTCCGTTGTCCGCCGACTGTGCTTTCTCAAACGCTTCCTTGGAGAGACGCTGCATGTCCTGCTTGGATAGTACATCATCAGAAAGTTCGACGTACTCCATCTCACCAGGCTTGCCGCGTTTCGCCATGGGTGGCATGTCCTGCTTCAGGTGGACGGACATGATGTCGTCCTCAAAGTAGTCCTGGATCGCAAACTGGACGTCGTGCTCCTTTTCAAAGTATTTGACCTCCAGGCCTTTCGCCTTGGCGACCTTGTACTGGACGTAGTCCGCCGTGTACAGCACGGCTTCGTGTTCCTCCGCAAGGTCGCGGATCATGGCGTCAACCCGGCCTTCGCCCGCCATCTCGATCTCATCGAGTGATGGGCGGTCGCCCACGTATTCAACTGTAAATCCCTGGTTTTCCGCGATGTCATGCAGTTCCTGCACTTCGTCGATACCGGCGTAGCCGACCTCCTTCCCGCGGTTTGCCTGGGCTTCTAACTCGTTTAGTACTGCCTCCGATATGATGATCGTCGTATCTTTGAGCCTGCCTTTTTCTGCAAGCTCCGTAAGTTTTCCGTCAATAATGATCGATGTGTCTGGTACAATCGTTTCCATACAAAATCTCCTTTTCGTTGTGTAGAATCAAAACCGTCATACGCTTTTATACGTGTCTCCGTTTCGTTCCTGCACTGTGATTGTCCCAAAGATATATAAATTAGTTACCTGTAGGTGGTGAAGGAACGCGCGGCTTTTTATTCCCGGTAAACCGGATGCTCGATAGTATACATCCCGTCCTCATCCTGTACCGTTTCCACGGTCCTTAGCACGATCTGCCTTTCCTGTTTCGTCATGACCGGAAACCCGTAGTGCATTGATTCGTACGAGAACTCTTCTCCCTGATTTTCGCGTTCCTCCACAAATGTGCGGTGGCGGTCAACGCGTTCCCGGTTTATGCGTTCCGTGATCGCAGGCAACGCATTCAGTGTCCGTTCGAACTCCTTTTTGAACCCATCATCCAGTTCGTAGCCGATCGAGTTCCGGGCAGAAGCCATGGCGGCAAGTGAGGTGGTGCCGGTCCCCCAGAACGGGTCAAGCACCGTGTCGCCGTACACCGAGTACATGTTGATGAGGCGGTACGGGATCTCCATCGGGTAGGCCGCGGACCTGTCCCGCAACCTATTGTTATCCAGTGCCTGCAGTGTCCCGTTCACGTCCGTCCAGACATCGGAGAACCACTTGTTGCGTTCCTCCCAGAAGTAGGCGCTTTCATACCGTGTGTCGGCATGAGCATCGAACGATCGGTTGTCGCCTTTCGTGAAGACGAGGATGTACTCGGTTTCCAGTGTGACGTACGCGTTCGGTGGGAGCATGCCGGAGCCCATGAACTTGCTGGCACTGTTCGTGGGTTTCCGCCAGTGGATGGTGGGCAGGGCGCGGAACCCGTTGTTCCGGAAGAACTCGATGATCTTTGTATGGTTTGGATACAGCTGGAACGTCTCCCCAAGTTTGCGGGTGGCGTCCCCGATGTTGATGCAGACCGTGCCGCCAGGTTTCGTGACCCGTGCCACCTCCTCCCACGTCTTTGCAAGCTGTTCGTGCATCAGGTTGAACGCCTGCTGACCATTCTTGCTTGCCAGTGCGTCCCTGATATCGCCATTGAGTGCGGAGAAGGCGTCGTCCCACATCTCGATCATCGGGTAGGGCGGGGATGTTACGGTCAGGTCCACGGACGCGTCGTCAACGTGATACATGTCGCGAGAATCAGTGAAATGGACCTGTGTTTCAGTTCGCATATTTATTCATTGAAGTAGTGCTGGGGGAGGTAGTGTTTCTTGATGTCTTCCACGACTTCGAGCGTGTTGTAGTCAAGGATGATGTCCTCGTAGCGTTCGCGGATGCCGTTGACTACGTCACGGTACTCTTTGCGTGTTTCGGTTTCCAGCCGGATCATGACATCGTAGTCGCCGAACGTTTTCATCAGCAGGGTGACGTTCGGGTGGTCAATGCAGTAGTCACGAAGATCGTTCTCCTTATCCACGTCCTGGTTATTGTACTTGATCAGGAGCAGGGAGGCCTGTACATCCAGTTCCGGAATCCCCAGTAATGGTCGGTATCCCTTCACCAGATTCTCTCGTTCCAGCATATCGATCCGGTCGATAACAGTTTTCGGCGTCACGTCAAGCTGTTCGGCACGGTCCACGGAGGATGCAAGCGGGTCTTGCTGCAGCAGGCGGCAGGTCTCCTTCAATCCGGGACGGATCTCCACGATGTCACGGTCGCCACCAACGATCACGTTTTTCGCGGTCTCATCGATCGTGTCATCCTTCAGGTAGTTCCGGCCCATGTCATGTATGACGACCGAGGTCAGGATGTTATATGTGCGGAGCTGGTCCGGGTACTGTGACACGACCGCCTTGAACTCCTTGTTGAACGAAGAAGCGTTCGGCGCGAGGAAAAACACGAGCAGGTCCCAGCCGCCGGACAGGCGCTGCACCCACGCCGTCATGTCGTGCTCGGAAAACATCTTCTTCAACTGTTCGATCCGTTCATGGGAGAACGTGTTGACCCGGAACAGGACCAGGTAACCGTTGTACCCGAACTTCGTGTAATCAAACAGCGGAGACACGTCCCGGAGGATGTTGCGTTCACGCATCGTTCGGACCGCGTAACTGACGGTCTGCTGACTGACTTCCAGGTTCTCTCCGATCTCCGTGTAGCTGCGGCGTGCATCACACTCCAGCTGGAATAAGATGTTCCGGTAACTCTGCTTCAACTCCATCGTCTGTCACATCCTGCACTCACAAACCCTATCTTTAAAATTTCACAAAAACTCTGGAACAGTTTTTTGGACGGTTATTTAAAAACATATGGGCGGATAACAAAGATAGTTCTAACGGAGCAGAGACGGGTATGAACACGTACGTGGAGAACGATACAAGAGATATTGTTGTGGTGGCGAACGCAGAGCCGTACAAGCACGTAGAGACTGCGACAGGAAACATCGTTCCAGAACGAGTAACTGGCGGCCTCACCACCGGGCTTGACCCGTTGATGCAGGAGCGTGGCCGGTGCTGGATCGCCTGGGGACGCGGCGAAGCCGATTTTTATCCTGGTGTCGTGAACGATACGGATCAGGTGGACGTACCACCGGGAAACGACGACCAGTACACTCTGCAACGACTGGACCTGTCCAGAGGCGAGGTTGACGGATTTTATCTTGGCATGTCGAACCAGGTGCTGTGGCCTGCGTTCCATGGGTTCACCGAGAAGATGAACTGGGAGGATGGATTTTGGGACGTTTACCGCGATGTGAACCAGCGGTATACCGAGGCAACCGTTGAGGCAACCGAGTCCGGAGACACCGTGCTCGTGCAGGATTACCAGCTGGCACTTGTGCCAGGGCTTATCCGGGATCGTGGAAATGGTAAATCGATCGGCTACTTCCTCCACATCCCGTTCCCTGCTCCAGAGGATTTCCAGCAGATCCCGCACCACGAGGAACTGTTTGACAGCCTGTCCGGCTCCGACCTGTTCGGGGTTCACACGGAACGGGATGTGCGGAACGTGCTGGCCACCGCAGAGTCACTGGGATATGATGTTGACGCCGATTCCAGTACCTACGTGGACGGCCATGATATTCGGACACAGGTCTCTGCTATCCCGTTCGGTATCGACCACAGCCGGTACACGGAGCCAGAGACGGCATCGTTCGAGCGGACGTTCCGGGACGCGATGGATGTGGACCATCTCCTGTTCAGCCTTGACCGGACCGACTACACGAAAGGGTTGCCGGAGAAGATGGATGCCTACGAACGGTTTCTGGACGACTATCCGGAGATGCAGGGAAACGTCAAGCTGCTGCAGAACGTGACGCCCAGCCGGACCGATATCGATGCGTACAGCGAGCTGATCACCGCACTGGAACAACGTGCAGACGATATCAATGGACTGTACGGGACGGAGGACTGGGAACCGGTACAGCTCGTGGACGATTATATCCCGCACGATGACGTTATCGGCATGTACCGGGCCGCAGACGTGCTGCTGGTGACACCGGTCGTGGACGGGATGAACCTGGTGGCGAAGGAAGGCGTGGCCGCGAACTACACCGGCAACCCGGACGATCCAGGTATGCTGGTGCTCGGTGAGAACGCGGGTGCCGCAGAGCAGCTGGATGAGGCAGTACTCGTGGACCCGTACGACACAAAGGAGACTGCTGACGCGATCGACACCGCGATCCATATGGACAACGATGAACGACGGGAACGGATGGCAGCCATGTTTGACACGGTTAAGGAATACGACGTGGACTGGTGGGCCGAACAGTACCTGACAGAGCTTGAACAGACCCGTACACACTGATCTATTCCTGACGGATGAACCGCGAGACGTTTTTATTATTGAAACGCTATGAACGACACCATGGAAATAGAGTGTGACACCCGGAGAAACGGATCTTACGGACAGTTATATGGAGAGGTGGCTGGAGAGGAGTGGAGCTTTGAAGTGGCCGCCACCAGTAACGGGTACCCGGGCCGGATGCACCTCGGTATACGGTCCGATGAGCGGATGGTGTACAGTAACGTGGTGAACCCTTCAGACATCCTGGAGTCGAGCGTAGAGGACCGGCAAAACGTTCAAAGACTGTTCGAGTATGCACTGAACAGGTTCGACGACTGGCAGAGTCTGATCGCGGACACGGAGAAATCTATCGCATACATCGGTCCACGCGACCCCGATGAACTCGGTCGGTAAAGCACCACCAGGTAGGATCATGAACATCCGCAAGGAAACGACGGTGTTCTACTGTAACCGGTCTGTCACGTACCGTGTCACGTCACCCACCGGCACCTGTTCCTCCTCCCCGGTCGCCATGTCCTTGATCGTGAGCACATCGTTCTCGAGATCCCGCTTGCCGACGACGATCACCTGTTTCGCGTTGATCGTGTCCGCATAATCGAACTGGCTTCCAACATTTCTCCCGGAAAGGTCTGTTTCCACGATAAGGCCCGTTGAACGCAACTCTCGGACAAGCTCAAGCACCTCAGTTCTTACATCCTCCGAGACCGGGAGAACGTACACATCTGTTTGAAGGGCTTCTGCGGGCCACACATCTTCACGCCGCATCAACTCTTCAAGGACGGCATCCCCGATCGCAAGGCCGATAGCCGGCGTCTGCTTCCCGCCGAACAGGTCCACCAGTTCATCGTACCGACCGCCACCACACACCGCACGGAGTTCGCCTTCAGTATCGAACACTTCGAACACGAGCCCCGTATAATATGCTAAGCCGCGGACGATGGAGAGGTCGAACACAACCTGATCCGCGATCCCATAGGCCTCCAGTGCGTCCCGGAGTTCTTCCAGGCGGGCGATGGCGTCCTCTGCATCATCACCATCCGGTGCCACATCCTGTATCGTGTCGAACGTTTCGGTGAGCGGCCCCCGGATTTCGGTCAGTTCATCCACGTTCTCAGCCTGTTCCTGATCAAGTCCAGCCTCCTGGAGTTCTTCACGGAATGTACCAGCATCCATCTTCTCCCTGTCGTCGATAACCTGCATCACCGGTTCTGTATCCTCGACGTCGTGCGTGGCGAGGATACCTTCCAGCAGCCGGCGGTCATTCACCAGTACCTCAACAGCATCCAGCACGTCCAGTGCCTCCATGATGTCGACAGTGACTGCAAGGATTTCCGCGTCCGCCTGCACCGAGTCCGCACCGAAGATGTCGATGTCGGTCTGATAGAATTCGCGTAACCGGTCTTTCTGTGGGCTTTCGTACCGCCATCGTTTCGAGGTCGAGTACCATTTCACCGGTGTGGACAGGTCCTTCCGGTTGGCGAGGATGCGGGCCCTGCTCGGGGTTTGTTCCGGCGTCATGGTCACGTCCCGACCTCCTTTATCCTGGAAGGAATACGTCTGCTCCACCAGTTCCTCACCTGACTTCACCATGTACAGGTCGAGAGATTCCAGTGCCGGCAGATCGATCTCGCGGAAGCCGTACTGTTGCAGGACGGATTCGATGGTATCGAATACCTCTCTGCGTGCACGCTGTTCCTTTGGCAGGAAGTCACGGAATCCTTTCAGTCGCTGGAACACGGACATGGTTCCAGTATTTTATCGAATGTTTTATATCGTTGTCCGCCGGCAGACCGCGTTATTTTAATCTCCGTTGCGTGCGCGCCTGTCTGTACAGTTCAGAAATCTACCCCGGCCCCAGTAACATCCTTTACTTTACAATCATGTAGCTCCGGTATACGAACTTATTTATAATTTAGAAATCAATGAGAAAGATGAACATATTTGCATAACGCTGTGATTGGGGGAAGGGGAGAATGTCAGACACACGGGAAACGCTAGAAGAGCTCAGCAACGAATACAAGCAAACAATACCATCTGATATGCGTGAAACGCGTTCATTTGATTGGTATCTTCAAACGTTGTATGAAGATCCGAAGGTGGCTCGTAACGCGCATCAGCGTGTCGCGGACATGTTTGACTTCTATGGTACAAAATACGATGAAGAAGCCGGAGTGGTCGAGTACACGCTCGCCGCTGAGGATCCACTCAATGATGGCGAAAACACGTTCTATGGTGAAGCCGTACATGAAGCTATCCACGAGTTCG
This sequence comes from Candidatus Nanohalalkaliarchaeum halalkaliphilum, assembly GCA_022729315.1. Lineage (GTDB taxonomy): Archaea > Nanohalarchaeota > Nanosalinia > Nanosalinales > Nanohalalkaliarchaeaceae > Nanohalalkaliarchaeum > Nanohalalkaliarchaeum halalkaliphilum. Next base: position 9,354 of record JALDAF010000032.1, read on the forward strand.
TGAACAAGGTAAAATACGGTGCCCGCGGGATGGGGCCGGAGAACCGTATCAAGCTCATGCTGGGACCGGTGGGATCCGGAAAATCCGACTTCGACCGGCAGGTCCGCACATACTATGAGGATTTCACGGCCCGCGATGAGGGCCGGATGTACACGTTCCGCTGGACGGGACTGACGGATGTTATCGAGGATCAGGATCCGGCGGATGATGTGGTCCGATCGCCGATGAACCAGGATCCGCTCGTCCTGCTGCCGCAGGATCAGCGTGATCGTGTGCTGGAAGATATCAATGAGAGACATGACCTGCCGTACACGATCCGGAACGAGCAGTCACTGGATCCGGCAAGCGAGTTCTACATGGATCGGTTACTTCACGAGTATGAGGAAGACCTGGAAACGGTGCTGAACGATCACGTCGAGGTGATCCGGCTGCTTGCGGATGAGAACAAGCGGCAGGCCATCGAAACGTTCGAGCCGAAGGACAAGAAGAACCAGGATGAAACCGAATTGACCGGTGACGTGAACTACTCGAAGATCGCCGTCTACGGCGAGTCCGATCCGCGGGCGTTCGACTATTCAGGAGCGTTCTGCAACGCTAACCGCGGCATCTTCTCCGGTGAAGAGCTGTTGAAGCTGCAGCGGGAGTTCCTGTATGACTTCCTGCACGCGTCGCAGGAAAACACGATCAAGCCGAAGAACAATCCACGGATCGACATCGATCAGGTCATCGTCGGCCGTACCAATATGCCGGAGTACCGTGACAAGAAGGGCGACGATAAGATGGAGGCGTTCAATGACCGTACCAAGCGGATCGACTTCCCGTACGTCCTCCAGTACGAGGAAGAGGCAAGCATTTATGAGAAGATGCTGAATAATGCTGATGTTCCGGATGTGAGTATCGAGCCGCACACGCTTGAGATGGCCGGTATGTTCGGTGTCATGACACGATTGGAAGAACCGGATGGCAATATCAGCCTTATTCAGAAGGTGAAAGCGTACAACGGCGAGATCGACGAGGCTGATGATATCGACATCAAGAAGCTTCGAGATGAGGCTGCCGAGAGCGCTGACCTCGGTGAAGGGATGGACGGGGTTTCTCCACGGTTCATCGGTGATGAGATCGCCGAGGCGATCATGGAATCGATGCACCGCGACCGTGACTTCCTGTCACCGCTCACCACGTTCAACTATCTTGAGAAGAACCTGGAAAATCACGGGTCCATCCCGGAAGAAAACTTTGAGAAATACCATCGCTACCTTGAGCTAACGCGTGAAGAGTACAAGGAACGTGCCATCGAGGATGTCCGTCACGCACTGGCGCATGATGCGGACGAGATCGCGCATCAGGGTGAGAAGTACATGGACCACGTGATGGCGTATATCGATGACGATCTGATCGAGGACGATATCACGGGTCGTGAACAGGAACCAGATGAGAAGTTCCTGCGAGATGTCGAAGAACAGATGAACGTGCCCGAGGACCGGAAGGATGATTTACGGCAGGAAGTTGCCAACTGGGTGTCGCGCCGCGCACGGCAGGGTGAAACGTTCGATCCACATGAGAATGATCGGCTCCGGCGTGCACTTGAAGGGAAGCTCTGGGAGGACAAGAAACACAACATCAACTTCTCAGCGCTGGTTTCGAGCGGCGAGATGGATGAAGATCGCAGTGCCTGGGTGGACGCATTAAAGAACCAGGGATACTCTGAAGGCGGGGCCAGGGAAGTACTCGAGTTCGCTGGTGCTGAAGTTGCACGGTCCGAGATGTGACGTATCTCAACGGTTGATGGTCAAGGGAGGATGTTGCTATGACTGAGAGAGATAAATTCGTTCAGGCAGCGGATGAAGAATTACAGGGCCAGTACGAGCCACCGATGACCCTGGATGAGTACGTGGAAACGATATTCGAGGACCCAAAGAAAGCATCCCATTCCAGCAAATACTTGCTGGAAGCGATCGAAGCTGCCGGGACGCGAACCGTCGTGGAGGAAGGGGAGCAAAAAGACAGATACCGGTTTTTTGATGATCCGTACAACGATAATGAACACGCGATCCTCGGGAACACGGAGGTAATCAACCAGTTTGTGGACGATCTTCGGGCGATCGCGGCCAGACAGGGTAAGGATGAAAAAATCCTGTGGATTGATGGGCCGACCGCAACCGGGAAGTCAGAGATGAAGCGGTGCCTGGTGAACGGGTTGAATGCGTATTCGAAGACGGAAGAAGGCCGCAGATACACGATCGAGTTGAACGTTGCCGGCGTGGATTCGGGATCGCCCATGACGTATGGCGACGGCGGTTCCTCGACGGATGAAGACGACTGGTATACCAGCCCGGTGCAGAGTCATCCGCTCAGCGTGTTCCCAGAAGCAGTGCGGTACGATCTTCTGGAGGAGCTGAACGAGCAGACCGATGATCCGATACCGATAGATATCCATACGGATCTGGATCCATTTTCACGGGAATCATACGAATACCTGGAGGAAGTCTACCGGCGGAAGGGTGAGGAAGACCTGTTCTCCGCCATCACTGATGAACAGCATCTACGTGTTAAGAACTACGTCGTTGACGTTGGAGACGGTATCGGCATCCTGCATTCGGAGGATGAAGGGAAACCGAAGCAACGGCTGGTCGGGAGCTGGATGCGTGGCATGTTACAGAAGCTGGACTCACAGGGCCGGAAGGATGCTCGGGCATTCAGTTATGATGGGGTGCTGTCACAGGGGAATGGCCTTCTCACCATCGTTGAAGACGCCAGCCAGCACACGGATCTCCTGCAGAAGCTGTTGAACGTGCCGGACGAGGAACAGATCAAACTGGACAAGGGTATCGGGATGGATATCGACACGCAGATGCTTATCATCTCCAACCCTGATCTGGAGGCGCAACTCAACCAGCACGCCGAACGGGAAGGTACCGACCCGTTGAAAGCATTGAAACGACGGCTGGATAAGCGTTCGTTCAACTACCTGACCGAGATCAGTGCTGAGGCGAACGTGCTGTACCGTGAACTGGCGAACGATAGTAACCCGCTATGGATGGCGGAGTCGTACGATGCACTCGAGGAAGAGATCCAGCGGTCCCGCTCGTTCTCCGTTAAGGATGAAGATAATGTGATACATGAGAAAGAGCTTGCACCGCATACACTGGAAGCTGCTGCCGTGTACAACATCGTCAGTCGGCTGGATAGCGAAGATCTTCCACCGGGCCTTGACCTTATCGACAAGGCCATCCTGTACGATAAAGGATTTATCACGGACGGGGATGAACTTCGTTACATGGACGAGTTCGACTTTGAACCATCATCGGTAGATGGAGAGACGGGTATCCCGGTCACATATGCAAGGGATATCATCGCAGACCTCCTGCACTCCGAACAGGACCGTTATCACCCCAATCTCGATGTTGAACATGTTATCATGCCTAATGACGTGCTGGACGCGATGGCCGATAACCTGACGGAGGAACCGGTATTCTCAGACTCGGAACGGACAGAATTCGAAAACCGGCTTGTACCGGTCAAGAACCATATATCCCAACAGCAGGAACAGGATGTCCTGGATGCGATCATGCGGGATGAGTATGTGAGCGAGGAAGCTATCGAGGGTTATATCGAGAAAGTTCAGGCGTGGGTGGAGGATGACCAGATCAAGAATGATCGCGGTGAACTGGAAGATCCGGACCCGTTGGAGATGAAGGTATTCGAGACAGAACAGCTGGGCCGGTTCGATGACGGTGACTACGACGGAACCGACCCCACCGAACCAGTACGTGAGTTTCGTGAAGACAAGCTGATGACGTCTCTCAATCGGCATGCCTGGGAGAACCGTGACGGCGAGTTCAACGTAACGGATATCCCGGTCCTGGAGACAGTGATCGAAAACTATGACTGGGACTCGGTACGAAACACGTTCGAAGACCTTGACCCGAAACAGTGGGAGAATCCGCCGTCAGATACGGAAACCCTGGAAGTGAAGGAACATACGATCGAAAACATGGTGGACATGTTCGGGTACAGCGAAGCATCCGCTGAACTGACCAGCAGGAATGTGATGGACCAGGTGAGCTACCGGTGGGACTGAGAGACGACCTGGACCGGTTCCGGGAGGTCGGTGAAAGACGCCGGGAGGATCTGAAACCGTTTATCCAGCACGGTGACCTGGCCCCGAGCGGTCAGGACGAAATAAAGATCCCGATCAAGATCGTTGACCTCCCCGAGTTCGCATACGACCCACGCGACAAGGGCGGTGTCGGACAGGGGCAGGGAGGACAGCCGGATATCGGACAGCCGGTGGGCGAACCACAGCCGCAACCCGGTGATGGTGATGGAGACGGTGATGAGGACGGAGACCCAGGAGAAGAAGCAGGCGAACACGGGTACTATGAGATGGATCCGGAAAAGTTTGCGGAACAACTTGACGAGGAACTCGGCCTCGATCTGGAGCCTAAAGGGAAGAAAGTGATCGAGGAAAAGGAAGGACCATTCACGGATGTTGCCCGGAAAGGGGTAAATCTCGATAAGGACTATCTCATCAAGGAAGGGATCAAGCGTGGACTGATGCTGGGAAAGGACGAAGACTACCTGAAAGAGGTACTGAAGATCGATGGATGGGGCCCAGAAACAGTATTTGAGTGGGCGCGGACCGATGAACGGATCCCGGTCAGTAAAAAATGGCTGGAAGACACCTATAAGGAGATCCAGGACGCTGGAAAATGGGAAAGCATCGATGAGCTGGTCGAAGAACACGGCGAATACCCTTCACAGGCCCAGATATACCGCCAGAATCCAAAGAAGAACACGATGCTACGACGAGATGATGAACGGTACCGGCAGCCGGAGATTATAGAGGA
>JALDAF010000048.1 GCA_022729315.1 Candidatus Nanohalalkaliarchaeum halalkaliphilum
CAGACCCGGTCTCCACCTTGATGAAGGGTTCCTCCTGGAACGTGGTGTTGTGCAGGTGGAGTTCGGCTTCTTTTCCTGATGCCAGGTGGACCATGAGTTCGCCGTACTCCTCCAGCGCATCCCGTATGCGTTCGTACATCACTCCCATACATCCGCCCTCCATTACGGGCTATAAAAAGACGGTTGAAGGTACCACGGATGGTGAAGACTGGAACGGTCACGGACGAACGTATGCATAGTCCGCTTCCTGCAACTTTACTGCGCTCTGATGACCTGTCAGTCGCAGACGCAGTCGCCATCATCGAAAAAGGAGCGTTTCCGGGTGAAGTAGAACAGGTCGGATGCGTCGCGGTAGTGGCGTTGAGCCCCGTCGAACAGTCTGATACCGGACTCCAGTCGGTCGGTGAGTGCGGACAGCTGTTCGTATTCGTCTGTACCGGTATCGAACCGTTCCATATCCTGGCGGGCACGCCGGTATAGCGTGTCAAGACTCTGCTCCTTCACTGCCTGTGCCGGACTGTACTCCTCCTGTTCACCGCGAATGCTGGATCGCTCGTGTCGCTGGAGTTCGGCCGCGTACCCGGACAGTTCCTTGTAGATCTGGGCGAGTGCGTTCATGTGCGTGTCCCGGTATTTCGTCTCTTTTCGCACGGCCACTGCCAGTGTGCGCTCATCGTCGTCCTCGACATCGAACACGGGGTGCCCCTCGTTGGCAAGCGTGACGTATTCGCTGTTATGTGCGGTGAACACTTCAGGACCGTCCAGCTCCTGGTCCAGTTCGAAGAGGAGGTACTGGCTGTCAATGTAGGTATCGCCGACACGGAGATACGGGTCGTGTGCTTTCCGTTTCGGGATAGTGGACGTATTTTTTATCGTGTTCTTCTGCAGGAGACCGAACGTGCCGATGCGCGTGTCCAGCGTGTTATCTACCGCGGTCACGTACCGATCTACACTGTCGAAGTCACGGAACGCGTCATCCTCTTCCTCGTTCCCATCATCCACGTTCTCGTCGTCCGACCGATCCTCTTCAGGAGCCTCGTTATCGTCCGTATCCTCCGGATCCGGCGTGGGAGTGGCCGTTGGTGTCGGTGTGGGACCAACCGGATCCGGTTCCTCGTCCGGTGTTCGTCGCATGCTCCAGGCGCCTGCACCCGCACCGGCCAGTCCCAGTGCAGCGGCGCCGATATATCCCCGGCGCGTAACCTGTTTAAAGCTGTCATCCGCCATGCCGGCTACCTGTTCGTGTCACCATTATATATCGGTACAGTATTCAGAGCAGGTGGATGCCGTGTCAGTGTTCACAGCGCTGACCGGTTTCGGATAACTCACACATCTTATACAGACTGCACAGGGAGAACCATTCTATGGAGACCCGGATTACACGCCGCCATCCGGAAGTCTGTGTGCGGATGCTCCGGCGTAAGACTGTGGTGTGACGGGTATCCCGTTCTTCCGGTATTCGAATGCGTTCCCCGTATCCACTTTCTGGTACGTGTTGTACGCGGTCGTGGTGAACGTGTTCACGATCTCGTATCCGTCCGCCGTGTACCGGCCTGGGAGGGCCACGTCACGGATCTCACCGGACGGATAGTCTGTATACGGTTGCTGCATGGACGGGTCCGCAGATACACGCTCCGTCCCACCATCGGACTGCGCTGTATGTGATAGATCCTCGTTGTCAGGGCGTTCAGGCTCCACGTCGATATCCGCGTGTGCGCGGAGGTTTTCCGCATAGAGTATGAGTTCATTGACCGCTTCATCCGATATGTGGGGATCGTAGTCTTCCCGTATCACAGTCCGCAGAAGGTGTTTCCTGACCTCTCCGTCAGTGGCTGTTTCCAGTGAACTGTACGGCATAGCACCATACTCCTGCACGATACGGTCCACGAGATCCGGGCGGTCCCCGGCGAACTTGTGTGCCTCGTTGAGGTAGGATGGAATCTCCCATTCCTGCAGCATGTCACCGGCAAATCCCTCGATCTTTGACAGTACCTCCCTGATCCGGCGCTGTTCGTATGCTACCACGTCCCCGGCCTTTTCAGGTTCACCCGCGCCCTCCGTTTCTTTCAGGTCTTCCGCGTACGCCATCAGGGCGTTGATGTCTTCCTGAGATATGTCGTACCCGTAACCAAGGAGTTCTGCCTGGAACAGGTCCTGCCGGATCCCCGCATCTGTCCGGTATGCAACGGCCCGGCCATTTTCGTAGCCGACGCCATCCATCTGCTGGATACGGTCCAGGATACGTTCCCGGGACTCACCGAACTCCCCGTCCTCGTTGATGTACCGGGGAACGATCCTGTTCCTGACGGCTGACGAGTACGCTGGCGGAGCCGGCTCCAGAAGTTCATCGATCCTGCCCCATCCTTCTGCTGTGGGCTCCCCGGGATAGTCGTGGTTCCACGTACCCACTTTACCTTCCTGGTATCCCAGCCATTCTTCCAGCAGATCCTGTTTACGTTCCTCAGCGTTCGGCACATGCTCACCACGCGCCTCCTGCCACAGGATCTGGTTCAGTGCACTGCGCGGCTCCCGCTGCTTCCAGGACAGTTGCTGCCGGCGCGGAAACCCGGTGATCGCACGCCGGGTACTGGCAATCCATTTCTTCGCGGTCAGCCCGATCCCTGAAAACCTGCCGCCGTCATCACGTGAACCGGTGGACACGAGGAACACCCCTCCCTGTTCCCCACGGGACATTAAAAGAAACCACGTGTTTCTCCCACAACTGTCCGGTACGTACTGATTCCATCCGCAAGGATATCTGTAGTGATAAAACAGTGACAAATTATCGAATTATTTAAATATCTTTGTCCGCCATTACCAATTATGTACTACAGGAAAGTAGCAACAATATTTGTTCTTGTGTTGATGGTCGCTGGAGCTGCTGTTGCCGGTGAATGTGGTGGCTGTAACGCGGATGAGAAGTGGGCGGATCAGAAGACGTACGTGGACAAGTATGAGAAGAAGTACCTGGCAGAGCTCCACAAGAAGTACAAGGCGAAGTACGCGAAAAAGTACAAAGCCGACAGGAAGTTCAAGGAAAAATACCTGTACCACAAGGAGAAGCACGCTTACTACCGACAGAAATACGAGGATATGAAGGATGAGCGTGATCACTATCGGCAGAAATATGAGGAACACAAGAACGATTACCGGGAGAAATACATCGAGCTGCAGTCAGAGTATTACGCGATAAAGGCGGAACGCGACCATTACCGGCAGAAATATGAGGAGAACCAGGACTACCGGGAGCAGTACGAACACTACAAGCAGCAGTATACGGAGGTCAAGCAGGAACGAGACGAGTACCAACAGAACTACCAGTACTGGAAGGAGCAGTACCACGCATTGAAAGAATCGTACATGGCGTACAAGGAAATGTATGCCGCACTGGAGTCGGACTACGAGGACATGGAGGCTGAACGCGATGCCTACCAGGAGAAGTACGATACGTATAAAGAGAAGTACGAGGATTTGACTGCCGAGTACGAAACGGTGAAAGCGGAACGGGAGGAGTACCGTACAAAGATGGAGGCGTACCGGGAACAGTACCTGAACGCTGCGCATGACCGGGAGCAGTACCGGGAACAGTATTTGATGTACCGGGCGATGTACGAGCAGCGTACCCTTGAATACCACCAGGTACGGGAGGAACGGGACATGTATCTTGGATACAAGCAGCGCTACGAGGACATGCGTGAGAACCGGGACCGCCTTGCAGACCGGTACGATGAGTACCGTTCCAAGTACGAGGATCTCCGCGTCGAATACGCGAAGATGGAGGAGGAGCGAGACCAGTACGAGGCCGAACGCAACATATACATGGAAAAATACCTGATGCTGAAGGAGAAGCTGACAGGCGGCACCCAGAACCCCGGTGACGGGGGCAGCGGTACGGACGGTGACCGTCCATCGATGCAGATCAACGAGCTGGAACGGTCCGCCCATCATTTCCGGGCACAGCTTAAGCATGTCAGCCGTGATCGTGTCACACTTGACCTGGGACTGACCGCCGGCCGGTTCACACTGCAGGAACTCTCATTTACCCCGCAGTACGAGGCATCACAGGCATACATCGATATCCGGACCACTATCGACAGTGGATCAGCTCCAGACCTTCCCCACGAACGGTACGGCGTGGAATCACTGGGATACTACTCGTTCGATTACGATTCCCACGAATCCGATCCCGGACCGACCAACATCGAGCACATCATCACGGTCGACATCCCTCACCACCTCTCTCCTGGCGGCGTCCAGGTGTACGAGTACCGTCACGGCACATGGCAACCGGTACCCACACAGTCACTGAGCCACGACCGGTTCCGGGTCAGTGCGCAGCGGGACGGAACGTTCGCCGTCGGCTACCGCACACCGTTCATCCGCACCAGTGACCGTTCAGTAACGCAGATGAACCCATATACCGTCCAGGTCTCTTTCACGGCACGGAACATGGGCGAAGTCCCCGGTGACAGGGAAGTGGTGATACGGGCGAACGATGCAGTGGTGGAACGCATCCCGCTCGGAATGGAACCCGGTGAGGAACGCAGGGAAACCGTCAACCTCCGCCTTGACCCGGGAACATACACGATATTTGTGGATGGCGCACGAGCCGGCGTAGCCACGTTCGCAGAACAACCCACGGAAACCCAGCCAGCAGATGATACACAGCAGGATGTGGTCCACATGCCGTCCAGCAACCTGCCGGACGGCCACCTCCACGACCGTGCAACACCGTCCGACACCTCACCCGGGCTGACAGGCAGGATCACGTCAGGCGTATCCTCCCTGATAGCGGCGCTTGCCATCATCCTGCTCCTGGCAGCCGCATATCTCCTGGCCGCCAGATACGACCGGGATTATGAGCCGGACAACGCAGCATCTGGGACAGGCCAGGGCCATGATCGAACCGGCCACGCCACCGAACCACGCCTCTACACCGGCACCTACGTTACCGACGACCCCACCACACCTCCCCAGTCCGATCGCTACGGCACCGGTCAACGACGGTAACCTGAATCGGAACGGTGCCGAAAACTATTTGACAGCTGAGCACGTATTTTTTGTCGGTACACGATGCCGCAGGGAGATGACGGGACTGACTCCGCCATTACGGAGGAACAGGTACGGATCATGCTCTACCGGTACAACCAGTCCTTCTACGATGGCGCACTTGATTTCACGGTCGCGTTCCGTGCGTTGAAGCGGCGGGCTGGCCAGTACCAGCCAGGTGACCGGACTATCACGATCAGTCAGCATCTGCTGGAGTTTCCGCTGGACCGGATCCGGACCATACTGAAGCATGAGCTGGCGCATGCGGCGGTCCACCAGTTGCATGAGGGCCGACGGAAGCCGCACGGCCAGGAGTGGAAGCTGGAGATGGGGCGCATGGGGATCCAGGACCCGGACACGACCCACGACATGCAGCTGGCACCGTACCGTTACGTGTTCGAATGCACGGGGTGCGGCCAGCGGACCGGCCGGTACCGCAGCTGCAGGTTTGTTGAGCAGACGGACCGGTACCGGTGCGGTGACTGCGGTGACCGGTTCGAGCAGATCACATAGACCGTTTAAACACTTGGTTTCACATACACTGTGTGAGGGAGACTATGAGTATGGATACCTACCGGATACGCCACACCGACTTCAATACGGTTTCGGTCACGTATCAGGAATCGTTATGGATGCCGGAACATGATGCACGGAAAGTGTATGACTCGCTTCTCGCTGACGAAGATACTGAAGACCTGTTCAACGGCTCACTTGTCCGTGTTCGAAACATGGAAACGGTGGACGACCGCCTATGGTTGACGCTGGAGGATACGGACTATTTCAGTCACGTGGCAACACGTGACGCGGCAGACTATACGAAGGTTGAGCGGGCGGATCCGTTGAGCACCGGTATTCGACTTGTGACAGCGGACGATAAGATGGTACTGGGTGAACGGCACCAGACGGAACATGGACAGGGCGCATTCCAGATACCGGCAGGATACGTCACTCCTCCTGAAAATCCGGAGGACTGGGATGCATACCTGAGAGATGAGGCCTGCCGTGAGGCCGTGGAGGAGTTGAACGTTCCAAAACGGACGTACGAGGATACCCTGGAACCTATCCAGGTGCTGGAGGCTACCACGTACCAGCCCATGCTGATGTACGATGCTACCACAACAGAAACCGCGGATGCGGTAGCGGAACTGTGGGGTGCGATGCCAGATGAGAACAGGGAGTTTTCCAGTCTTGCATTCCTTCCAGCCGACGATCCCGGTGCCGCAGCACGAGGTGATCAGGAGCTGCATTATGCTGAACTGGCTGCTGACGGAGACGTGTCGTTTTGGACGGTCCGGGAGTCATTACCGCTCCGTCCTCAGGCACGGTGCGCGGTGGACACGTATCGGTGACGGTGTCACCGGGTCCGTATCACGATCCGATCCCATGCCTCGTTCTCGATGCGTTCCGTGACTGTGGAGAGCCGGTCGATATGGCGCTGGAACTGGCCGGTGCCCCAGACCACGATAACCCCGATGAGGAGGCCGGCGATGATGTCCATCGGGAAGTGGTATCCGACGATGATCCGGGACGTGGTGTTCATCACGGCCCAGGATAGGAACAGGAGTCCGATACGGGTGCGGCCGCGGAGGAGGAATGCCAGGCTGAACGGGAACAGTGTGGAGGCGTGCTGGCTGGGGAAGCTGTCACCGGTCGCATCCATCAGCAGCGTGTCGTACAGTTCGAACGGCCGGGGATGGACGTACAGTTCCTGTACGACGTGCGCCCAGCCGATGCCGATGATGGTTGCTGCGAACACGAACAGGCTGTCCGCACGGTGTTTGCCCCGCAGCAGAAACAGGATGACCAGTGTGGCGGGGACCACGTACGATCCGAACTCGGCGACAACCACGACTGCGGTGTCGAACAGTTCGCTGGTACCGACGATACTGCGGAACCAGGCTGCAGCCCGGTAGTTCCACTCCATCAACATGCGCTACCTGCCTCTACGGTACCCTGTATTCGGGCAGTATTATAACTGCTGTTGGCGGACGGTGTTACGCTGGTCCAAAGCCGGCGGTTGCAAGGAACAGGCCGATCACGACGAACAGGATGCCGAAGATCTCCCATCCGTGGTTGTCGGTGCAGGCATCGATCACCTGTTCCTCCATCTCTGTGGATGCGGTGAGATGCCAGATCGCTTCCAGCACCAGCAGCCAGCCGACGATCGTGATGATGGCCTCGTATCCCCACACCCATACGTTGTGCAGGACAATGATAGCCAGTCCAGCACCCAGCTCGACGAAGGCGCCGAAGTACCGGAGTGGCTTGTCTGCCACGAACTCTTTCGCGATCTTACCGATCCGTTCAGGGTTTGCCAGCAGTGCGATACCGCCGACCGCCATGAACAGGCCAAGAAACTGTGCCAGGTACAGTGTAACCTGTGTTTGCTCCATAAATCCGTGTTGTGGTTCCCGGTATAAAAGGCTTACTGGTCGCGGAGATGGTTCCACACGGCCAGGGTCAGGATGAACGCACCGGCGAACAGGAGTGCAGAAACCATATCCAGCACACCTTCCATGAGGTACGTGACGCCGGCATACACGATGCCGCCGGTCACTCCCATCACAAGTTCTTTGCGTCCTACCAGGGTTCTCAGCTCGTCTTTTTCAACCATGCAACGGTATTGGGAGCGAACCATGATAAATACCGGTATATCCCGCATCCGCCGTGTAGTCCCGTTATCGTTCCGATCTCGCGGCGGAAATGGACAGGTTTTTAGCCTCCAAACATCAATAGGTAGACAGCACAATGGGAAGGGGAGTATCGGGGAGTACACGTCTCATCATGGCGCTGTTCATCGGCGGAATCCTGCTGGTACTGGTTCTGGGCGGTGCACTACTGGTTTCTGATACCTCACTCACCGGTCTCCTCACCGCTCCCGGGTACGAAACACAGCCCCCGGAACACGCCAGTATCGCCCCCAGCGTACAGGACAGGTTTGAAGCTGAGGACACCACGGCATTGCTCGTCAAGTTCGATAGTTCTCATCCCGAGACCCCTGGAGGCGGTGTCGATGTTGCGAAGCTGAAACAGGAACGGGAACAGGCACAGAACGACTTCTCCCGGTTCGCGGATGAAACAACCGGTGTTTCGGTGGATCGTTCGTTCTGGCTGGGAAACATGGCGCGTATCACCGTTGACACGGAGGCGGTGACGCCCACCGATCTGGCCCGTGTACAGGGGGTGAAACGCGTGTCACTGGATTCCGTGGTGACCGTGATGGCGGACACTGGACCTGCATCTCCTGGAACCACGGTACAGCCTGCTGGTGGGAGCGGCGGCATCGATGCAACATGGGGTGTTGACAGGGTGAACGCGACCACGGTGTGGCAGGAGTTCGGGGACCGGGGGAACGGTACGCGGGTTGCGGTGCTGGACACCGGTGTTAACGTGTCACATCCGGATATCACGCTGTACACGGATGACCCTGGTAACGACACGTACCCCGGTGGCTGGGCGGAGTTCGATGATGCGGGGAACAAGGTTGTAGGGTCTGAACCGCATGATACGGATGGTCACGGCACCCACGTGAGCGGGACGGTGGCTGGCGGTAATAGCAGCGGCGACTATATCGGTGTTGCCCCGGATGCGGACCTGATGCACGGCCTTGTCCTTCCGGATGGTTCGGGGTATACCGGTCAGGTTATCGCGGGGATGGAGTGGGCGGTGGAGCACAACGCCTCCATCATCAGCATGAGCCTGGGATCACAGAATTACGTTCCAGACTATATCGATGCGATCCAGGATGCGGAGAACGCCGGTGTGACCGTGATATCTGCGATGGGTAATGATGGGGCGGATACCAGTGCATCCCCGGGAAACGTGTACAATGGTACCGGTGTCGGTGCATCCGGTACGGGTGATGGGATCGCATGGTTTTCCAGCGGGGAGGCGATCAACACGGAGGATGCCTGGGGTAGTGATGCACCGTCCTCGTGGCCGGACACGTACGTGGTCCCGGATATCGCAGCGCCCGGCACGTTTATCCTGAGCTCAAATATCAGTGGAGGGTGGAGCGAGAAACATGGGACGAGCATGGCCACACCGCATGTTGCCGGTGCCGCCGCGGTACTGCAGTCCGGATCGGCGCAGCACCTTTCCCCTGACACGATCGAGGAGGCGCTGGAGCGGACCGCGTGGAAGCCGGATAACGACACGTGGGAGGACAGTATCTCGGACTGGGAGGATGCAACCGGTGATACCTGGGACGAGCCAAAGTCTGTCCAGGATCCCCGGTACGGTCATGGCATCATCGATCTGTACGCTGCCTACACGGCTCTGAAACTGAACCGGGACCGTATTCATACGTGTGAAACCGTTCACGGCACCGGTGACTGGCTGCTGAACACGAGCGTTGACGACGCGGGCACGTGCCTCACGTTCAACGGCACCCATACGCTTGACGGTGAATCCCATGCCGTGGGTGGCGGCATCAGCGTGGTGAACGGAAGCACGGCGGTACACAATGTCACCGTGCAGGATGCTGAAACCGGTATCCACGTTGATGAAAACGCGTCGGTGAACCTCTCACACGTCACGTTCACCGGGAACACGTGGGATGTGTACGGCCAGGGGTATGTGAACACCACTACCGTTTCCCTCTCCGGCCAGGACCTGTCATTCACCGGCTCTGCGTTCAACCTGTCGACGGGTGCTGCCATCGCACTGCCAGACGACCAGGTGAATACGTCACGGTTCCTGAACCTGTCCGCGCTCGACAGCTCGGCATGGGCGGATATCGAAGTGGTGTATACCTCGGATATGCTGGTGAACGAATCCAATATCACGCTGTGGCGGCATAACGGTACGGACTGGAGCACAGTGAATGATACGGTGCGGAATGATACGCGTGGAACGGTGCGGGCCAATCTGTCCACCTTTTCCACGGTGGTGGCAGCGGGGAACGAGATCGCACCGGCGAACGTGACGGTCAACATCACTGCACTGCCTGACAGGAAGGTGGCAGGCCAGCAGTGGAATGTGACGGTGAACGCTACGAACACTGGAGAGGTGACGGCGGTACAGAATGTGACGGCGGAGACCCTGAACGCTTCCGA
>JALDAF010000020.1 GCA_022729315.1 Candidatus Nanohalalkaliarchaeum halalkaliphilum
CAGTTGGTCTCGGGTCTACACTGTTCGGTAAACAGGCATCTGCGTTTGATCTAAGAAGTAATGAAGCGTTCACTGTGAGTACGTTGACAGGATCCACAAATTTCAACATCGATGTGGACGGGGACGTTGACATCCCGAACGGAACACTCACTGAACAGGGAAACCGGGTGGTCGTCACAGACAACGCTGACGGGTACGAGATACAGAAGAATGGTGAGGACGGGGACGGCATCATCAACTTCAAGACCCAATAGGATGATCCTTGATGACCCGGATAGACGATGATGAGTTCACCGCCGTGACGATTGACGGAGAAGACGTTGCAGTTATCACGGTCGATGGCGAGGTTGTCTGGATCCGGTATCCTCTGGTCATCGAAGATTTTGATGGGGGCACCATCCGTGAGGAGTGGGGTAATCGTGAAAACCATGCCACAACCTCTGCATTATCCCATACAGGAAGCCACGCTGGCTACCGGGTTGATGGAAGCTCCCTTTATGACGATGGGACGCGTTTCGCTGACAGATTTCAGGACGGCGGCCGGTTCATCGTCTGGAGCTTCTATATCAGTGAACTGGGGGACTGGACACAGTTCCAGCTCGGGTTCAACGCGGAAGGCCCGCCCGCACCAGAAAATTACAACACACTGGTCGCTGACGCCTCCAGCAACGAACTCTATCTCCGCGAATACATAGACGGGGAGCTCACCTTGAAAGAAACCGTTGACGCCCCGATGTCAACCGGTGAATGGTACGAGTTCGTCGCTTGGTGGGGGCACGGTCTTATCGAATGCTGGATATACGATGAATCCGGTGAACAGGTCGGTCATCTGCAGGCTGACGATAACCAGTTCTACGGCGACTACTGGTGGATATATGATCCTGATGAGGGAGATGGAACGGTCATCGACAACATCCGGCTCTATGAGACGCATCCGTACACGGGCAGACATTATACGGAAGCACCTACAACTGGCGACTTTGAGGAACAGGAAAACGATATCGTTATCAGCCCAACAGGTTCCGACTCGGAAGGCGACGGAAGCTATGAGAACCCATATTACACGTTGAATGAAGCATTTGAGGAGGTAAGTGCAGGGCAGCGCGTCATCTGTCGCGGAGGAACGTACGAGTATACAGAGCGCCAGCTGGTCTCGAACGTGAACGGTACTGAATCAGATCCTATCATCCTTCGACCGTACGGCGATGAATGGCCGGTGTTCGACTTTTCTACGGGGAACGATGTTATCCAGGGATTGAGTTTTTACGATTGTGACTGGTGGGAGATACGGGACGTGGAAGTAAAGAATGTTCCAAACAGCGATCAACACTCGGGAGACGGTCTCAGGCTCTGGGGCGGATCTTCAAACACGGTCATCGACGGTGTAGAGTCCCACGACAACACGAATGATGGATTCGAAATCGTAAGCACCTACAACTGTACGGTCAGAAACTGTAAATCCTATCGGAACGTCGGTAACCCTGGTGGGTCGGACGGGATGCAGGTAAGGGACGAGGCGGAAGGACTGGTCATCGAGCACTGCCAGTTCTACGATAACGCTGACGACGGGATCGATCTGTTTAATGCTACAAATGGCGATCAGGTGACGATCCGATACTGTGCTGCTTGGGGGAACGGTGTGCAGCCAGAATCCGATCCTGATGCGTATAACGGAAACTTCAAGCTCGGTGCCAACCAGGAAGGGACGGGAGGCCACCTCGTTCATCACTGCGCTGCCTGGGATGGCCAGACAGGATTCCTCTACAATCGGGCATATCTCCCGTTAACCCTTTACAACTGTGTGGCGTACGATCATCAATCCGTGGACTTCAATTTCTCTGAATCATCTGACTACCTTGGCGATCCCGATGATGAACACGTTCTCCGGAACTGCATGTCGGTAACAAATGAGGTATGGATAGATCCTGATGGGACAGATGATGACTACTGTACGTGGACAGAGGGTATCAGCCAAAGTGAAATGGACATCCGCTCACTGGACCCGGAAGACTTCTCCATGTGGGGTGAGGAGGGAGACTTCCTCCGACTCGGATCGTCCAGTACGTGCATCGACGCCGGTACCACTGTAGGCCTTGAATACGAGGGGGAAGCACCGGATATCGCAGGATACGAACGCGGCCACCCCGACCATGACCCGGTTGAGGAAACGGAAGAACCCCCAGAAACCGGGTACCACGTATCCCCGGACGGCGACGACAGCAACCCGGGAACGTACGATGAGCCCTGGAGAACCGTGTTCCACGCGTTAGAACAGATGGCAGATATGGATGCAACCGGGGAAACCCTGCACGTGCATGAAGGCACGTATAATGAATCGGACAGCGGGACGCTATGGGTGGAGATCACGGGTTCGGAAGACAATCCGGTACGGATCAAGGGATACGGACAACCGGTCATCAATCTATCCGGTGTCGGAACCGACTACTTCAGTGGGGCGATACACTTCTACGCCTGCCAGCACCTGGTTGTTGAAGGACTCATATTTGAGGAATCGCCCGGAGATGGTATCAGAGCGGTGAACCAGTGCATCAACCTCGAGATACGTGACTGTATCAGCCGATTCAACCAGAACACCGGTATCAGGCTGAATCCCTGGAACGGTGCGCCGGAAGATGCAGTGGTGGTCCGAAACTGTGAAGCGTATGCCAACGCCCGGGACCCGATAGACGAGAACGAAACAGCGCATGCTGATGGGTTCGCGGTGGGTCCGGACCACGACTATGGGAGCGTGGTGTTCATCGGCTGTGTTGCGCATCATAACGAGGACGATGGCTTCGACACGCACTTCGCCAATGGTGACACGTTCATCCGATGTATCGCGTACCGGAACGGGTACGATCTGAACGAGGAGCAGTGGCGGCCTAACGATCCTGCCGGTGACGGCTGGAAACTGGGCAGTCCTACTGATTCTCGTGGACCAGTCTATCTCTATGAATGCGTGGCGTGGGACAACGAAAAAAGAGCGTTCCTAGTCAACAGCAACCCGTATGAGATCATATGGCATAACTGCACCGTATACAATATGGCCTCGGATACATTAGGGGATGCGAACTGGGCGGACTGGGACAGTGGTGACGGCCGTGAGATCCGGAACTGTATCTCAGTTCATAAAGACGACAATCATATGAACGACCCGGATCTGTTCGACGACCAATACAACACGTGGAACCTGGGTATCAGCGACCCACAGTTCCAGACAGAGGACCCGGATAATGAACTGTTCCTCCACCTCACTGAAGAAAGTCCCTGCATCGACGCAGGAATAGATGTCGGCAGGGATTACGGCGGTGACCAACCTGACCTCGGAGCCTATGACTTCATACTCCACACGCAACCACTGCTCGAGGACTAACACATCCTCTGGGAAAATGGATGACCGGAGAACACTATCATTATAAACGAGAGTAGTAGAGATTAAACAGGGACACTATGGCTGGATTCACGGATAGGAAGGGAATCACCCCCATCATAGCGATTGTTATTTTGATGCTTCTTGTCATACTGCTTGCTTCAGCAGCACACGTTCTGTTCTCAGGTTTTTTGTCCGGTAGTATGGATGACGTGGAGGAGCAGTTACGGACTGGCATGGATGTTGTAGATCTGAACTGTGTGGTCGACACGTCTGAAGGGGATATAATTGAGATGGGTATCCAGAACCGTGGAGAGCCTAACATCAACGCTGACAGTGTGGACACGTTCATTAATGATATGGAGGGCAGTCTTCACGGGATGGTCGTAGATGAGGACTGGTCTGACAAAGCGTTCATGTCTCCACAGGGATTTGACAGAGTGACTGTTCACCTTGAGGATGCAGAGTCCCCCACAGCGTTCACAGAAAATCATCGATACGCTATCGCGGTTGAGTTCGGCAGTATCCGTATCGATGCCGGGACATGCAGGGCATTGGACGTAGAAACGGTGTATGGTCCGCTCGAAATCCATATCAGTGATGACGATCAGTGGTACAGTAGTGGATTCAAAAAGTCCGTGGAGGAAAACGGAGGAGAACACGAGATTACGGATTGTGAATACCAGATTTCTGATGGGGGAGACCTGTCAGGCTGGGAGAACCGTGACTGTAACGGAGATATCGAGATCAGTGTTGGATCGGAAGCGGATGATGACTGTACGGTTGAAGGAGAACAGGCATGTGGTGTGGAGGTCCGGGCAACACTGGAGGACGGGACGGTCCTTGAAGATGATGCCGCATATAACATCGACTATACCCCGCCAGAAACGGATATACAGAGCCCAGATGCTGGTGAAGAACAGGACAGCGACTTCCCGGTCACGGTAACGGATGATGACCACGGCCTCTCCCCCATCACGTGCGCATATCGGGTTCGGGACGGTACCGAGAACGAGGGTGTCTGGTCGGGCTGGCAGTTCCGGGAATGTGAAGACGACTTCGAGGTGTCGGTTGGATGGTCGAGTATCAATGACTGTACTACACCGGGAGAAGACGTATGTGGTGTCGAGGTACGGGCCAGGGATGAAGCCAGCCACGAAGTGACGGATACAGCTGTGTACGACATAGATCTGCCGTCCTCACCGCCCACCGTGACAGATGATTACGAACAGGAGGGATGGCAGACCGAACCGCAGCCTGTTACGATCACCTGTGAAGGTGAAGACGTGGGATGTGAAGATGTAGAATGGGAGATCCAGGATGAAGACGAGGTCCTCCGTAACGGAACTGAAAGCGGTACCGATCCGGTTGAAGTCGATCTAACGGTAGGAGACGAGGAGGAGGAAGAGTATGGTTCGTTAACCCTCAGGTATCGCGGAACCAACGAAGAAGGAACGTCCAGTGAATGGGCGGAAACGGATCTGCTAATATCTCTCAATCCACCACACGTACATATCGAAGACGATGACAGCTGGTACAGTGACGAATTCACGGCAGTCGTAGACGAGGACTGGTCGGAGCCGCCCCAGGATCACTGCATGTACCGAACCAATGACAGTACTGCAGGATGGTCAGAATGGAAGGATCGGGACTGCGGTGAAGTAACGGTATCAGTAGGAGCAGAGCCAGAACATGACTGCACCGGCGAAGGAGAACAGGCGTGCGCCGTACAGGTATTCGTGAACGATACAAGTGGACAGAACGATACGGACACCGCCAGATTCAACATCGACTATACTCCGCCGACGACAGAGATCCAGGGTCCAAGCGCTGATCAGACGCAGGACAGCGAATTCACGGTCCTCATCAGTGACAGCGACAACCAGGAACTGGATTACTGTGAATACCAGATAAAGGACGGGGACGCTGAATGGACTGACGAGGAGATCAGGGACTGTGATGGCACCGTCGAGATATCGGTCGGAGACGGTGGTGACTGCACGACACATGGTGACGACACGTGTAACGTCACGGTCCGGGCCACCGATGCCGCCGGCTTACAGGATGTGGATCACAGGGCATGGTCCATCGATATGGGTGAAGAAGATGAAGCGCTGGATACGGTTATCACCGGCCCAGAAACAGCACATACGTACGGGGACACGTTCACCGTTGCAGTCAACGATTCCGGCGGTGAAAACCTCGACACCTGCGAATACCAGATCGATGGTAACGGATGGATTGAACGCAGCTGCCCGAACGGTTTATTTGATGTATCAACCAGTGACTGCACCGGAACCTGCACGGTTGAAACACAGGTCGAAGACGGCGATGGCAACACGGCGACAGATTCCCGTACCTATACCATTGATCCGGACATGCCGGTCATCGTATTCGAAGAAAACGAGATCATACAGTTTCCTGAAACCGACGCCACAGTTGAATGGGGCGTGGATCACACCTACCGCGAAGAAAGCATTTATCTATACCCGCGGACACTTGGAATCGGAAACCGGCTCAATCTTAGTGTTCACGGCACAAACGATGAAACGGTTGAAACAACGATAGACACACACGGGTTCACAACCTTCGCATACGGATCCTCCATCCTCGAAATACATACCACCGCATCCAACGGTGTTGACATCGAATTTACATTCACCGGTTCCACCACTCTGGGCAGCGGAGAATACGTGTTATACCGCAACGGAGCAGAACATCAAACGCTCGGAACCGGCGGAACCCTGTCCTGGCAGGACACTGCAGACGGCACCACACAGACGTATACGATCATCCCAGAACAGTAGCCACATACAGGAAAAAATCCCTTCAGCACCCATTTAACATAAGGTTATCAGCAGGATACCACCATATATCATCGATCCGATACCATAAAACCTGAACATCGAGCGTCACAATCCGAGGGGGACAGACATGACAAAAACCGCGGAAACACTGATCAGCGAACAGGTGAACTGGGCACAGGACCGGATGTTCCACGTAGCGATCAAGCACATCTCAGAGAGCTTTGACTCGTTTCCATCGCTGGGATTCGGGATGAAGTTCGTGAAACGATCCGCGGAGAATCTGCTTGTTATCAGGATAGAGAATGATATCCTTCCAGACCTGGAAGACTATATCGCACTTCAGCTCGAATACGTGAACGCGCTTGTAGAGGCAGATAACCCTGAGAACGTGCACGCAACATACCAGAGCAAGCTGATGCAGCAGGATCCATTCCTCGTCATGGTGGATACAGACCCGGATACCGCGGCCGAGATACAGGACGAGTCCCGGGCGCGGGGCCGTGCAGCAGTTGAGATGGTTGCATCATGGATCAAAGAAGCTGAAGGACAGGAGTTCGAGGACTTCTACGACATGATCACGTATCTGGATAAGACACCGGAAGACGTGGACCGGGAGACAACGAGCCTCCTGTTCTATGTTGATATGATGGATGAATACCGGGAACACCTTGACGCGTCCGTGTACAGCCATATACTCTCCTACAACAGAGTGCACAGCTGGTTCATCGATCAACTGATCGAAGGACTGAATAGCGGTCGACAGGCGGTTATCGATGAGATCCAGCAGAAGCTTGCAGAACAACAGGAGCGGTAGGAGATGTTGTGAGACGAACAGGTTCGAGCCATAATCCTCTTTAATCTTCCCGTTGTACACGAAGATGTATGGCGGAAGACATCCTCACGTTCGATGAACTCCGGAAGGTGCAGAGCCAGGAACGGAACAAGGACATGCTGCAGGAGCTTGACGAAGGATTCTTCGACCGAGCCCGGAACTACCTGGAGATGAAGAAGAATCCGGACGACTACGTTGCGAACAAGGAGTACCGGAACGCCAGACACATCCTTGAAGATATCATCGACCGCCGGCAGAAAAAGATCGTGAAACTTGCCGTCCTCTCCGTCAAGTCGAATGTCAACGTTGACAACCTGCTCCGCCGCGAAGAAACCGTCTTCGAAGAGGTACGTGACCACATCGCCGACCACCGCAACGAACTCCGTAACGATCTGTTCGACAAGGAACCAGCAACGGTCAGCACACCAACAGCGGACCGACCCACCACAACGGATAACGGGAGTACAGATACTTCAGAGGAGCCGGACACCACAGAAATCGGCGACGAGACCAACGAAGATGCCGCAGAACAGGCCGATAAGCCAGCACAGGGAGAGAACAACGAACAGAACGATGAGCGGAATGATCCAGGCCCGGAACCAGCGGAGGGAGACGATGATACTAACCCATTCGATGTAGACACGTCCGAACCTGATGAGCACACTGAAGACGATACAGAAGACGTGGACGACGACCGGGAAACAGATGCGGAGCCGGAGGATGCGACCGAGACCATGTTCGCGGATGGCGATGAACCTGCCGAGGGTAACGGCACGGATACCGGAGACAGGAGTGATGAAGATACCGTGGAACCGGTTGAGGAGGATGAGGATGCGGAAGAAACACCGGGATCCAACAGGGAAAAAGAACACACGGAGGATACAGGGGAAACGACGGATGATGGAACGGAGGAACCAGCGGACTCCGACAGCACCGTCATCTTCGGCGGCTCAAGTGAGGAACCGGTGCAGGAAGAAACGGAGGAAGCGGTAGGAGAAGAGGCGGAGGAACATGATGCGGCGAAAACGGCGGATGAGGAAAACCGTGCTGAAGACGGTGAGAACGAAGCAGGAGCTGAAGAGAGTGAGGACGATTCAGGCAATGAGGACGGTCAGCGGATAAAACTACTGGAGTCGGTACCGGAATTCATGGGCGTTGACCTGGAGGCGTACGGCCCGTACAACGAAGGCGATGAGGCAATGGTGCCGGAGAAGAACGCGGAAGTGCTCGTTGACCAGGGGAAGGCGGAGCACGCCGGATAAAACCTCTTATATGGAACCTGGTCCGGTCAGGACCCCCAGTCGAGGGCGGTCTTCCCACGTGTTTTTAAATATTGTATTGCACCGTTTACCAACGGAGGAGTAGCCAATGGTTAACATCCCGAAAACGATCCGACGGCACTGTCCTCACTGCAACTCCCACCAGGAGATGCGGGTGAAGGAGGACACGAAAGGACGAGCCAGTGCGATGAAGAAAAAGCACCGGAAGCGCCAGCGCAAGATCGAGAAAGGATACGGAAGCTTCCCGTACGAGGACCCATCCCACCGAAGTCGTGGCCGGAAGAACCCGACGAGTGAGAAGAAGGATCTGAAGCTGGAGTGCAAGGAATGTGGGAAGGCACACAAGCCACGGAAACCGATCCGTGCCGCCAAGTTCAGTATCGAATAACGGTTTGCGTCGATTCCTTCTGCTTTCGCTCTACAACGTAGGATTTTTTAAGTTAGTCAGCCTACTATAGTAATATGCGGCCAGATAGTAAACTTTCTCGGATGCTAACATTCAACGAACAGGTTAAAGCAGCTGACGAATGGCTGCAAGAGAATTATGCTGAATATCCTGAGGGGATTCACCGGTACTACTCCACAGGCATACAGCTTTCCGAAGACGTTGACCCTGATCGGTTCGAGGACGCTCTGAACAGCGTGTATAACGATCCAGGCACCTATATTGATCGAGGCACTGAAGGAGACGCCGAAACCTTTGGGTTCATGAGCGGCGTCTACTCCGAGGAAGAAGATGAAATATACGTACCCAGCCTTGGAGGGGTTATACGGGTAGACGGCAAGTTCGTCAAATTGCAGGACCTCAAATGGGAGAAACCGCTCGAAGCAATAGTTCACTACCTAGAATCCGAGAGCAACTGAGGCGTACACGCAAAAATTGTCTGACCATTATCACGGTGTCTATGCCACACGCATTTAAAAATATCTGGATAACAGGTGACGTAGTGGTACGTGATGGCACGCGGAGAATTCTTGACGGTAAAATGTGGCGAGTGCGGCAACGAACAGGTCGTGTTCAGCAAGCCCGCGCAGGCGGTGGAATGTATCGTCTGCGACACGGAGATCGCTGAATCGACCGGTGGAACAGCCCGGTTCAACGCAAAGGTACTGTCCGCCGTAGAATAAACCCGCCTGGAACACACTGGAGTTGAAAAACACGCCGATGAAACTATACAAGGACCACCCGGAAATCGGAGAGCTTGTCGTCGTAGAGATAACAGAGCTGCACGAACACTCTGCCGGTGTCCGCATCGAAGGCTACGATACACACGGCATGGTCCATATTTCTGAAGTCTCCCGCTCATGGACGCGTGACATCCGGAAAAAACTGAGTGAAGGAGAGAAAACGGTCGCGCAGGTTCTGGAAGTGGAGGACGGATCGATCAACCTCTCACTGAAACGGGTGAACGACAAGCAGAAACGGGAGACCATGCAGAAATGGAACAAGGAGCAGAAAGCGGACAGGTTCCTCCAGAAGGTTGCGGACGAGCTTGGAACGGATCGCGAACCCCTGTATGAGCACGTGGCATTCCCGTTCCAGCGCGAATACGGGACAACATTCGAAGGATTCGAGCATGCCGCGATGACCAACGTGGATTTTGAAGCACTCGGTATAGACGATGAGATCGCGGACGCTGTTGAGACGGTTGCACAGGAAAATATCAGTTTGAAGAACGTCGAGATGGAAGGAGAGATAGCGGTAGAAGTACCGGGAACGAACGGTGTTGCCGCCATCCGTGACGCGCTTGACGTCGGAGATCTCGCCGAGGTCTCATACGTGTCCGCACCAACCTACAGCATCAAGGTATGGGGCCGTAACGCGGATGATGCCAAGCGGAAGATGGACGATGCCCGGAACGAGATCCGGACCGCGATCGAGGACGCGGGCGGAACGTTCGAATTCATGAAGAAATAAGGACTGTTAGGAAATAGAGCGTGACTTCTACCAATGGGATACCTTAAAAAGTGCGGGGAGTGCAATACATATACGATGAAGGGTCACTGCCCGCAGTGCGATGCGGAAACCAGTGATCCGGAACCTCCAAAATTCTCCTACCCGGATAAATACGGAGAGTACCGGAGGAAAACCAAGCAGGAGATGCGCTCCCAGGACGGGAACGCAGACCAGGATGAGACCGAGGAGTGATACACGATGCCATACAAAACCGACCACGACGGAGACACACAGATCATATTTGAAGAACAACCAGAACTTGATAACCCGATATTCGTCGAGGGACGGACCGGGATCGGTCATATCGGCCGCACCGCAGTCCACTACCTTGTCGACCATCTGGAGGTTGAAAAGTTTGCAGAGATCATCTCCCATCACTTCCCGCACTGGGCGATCGTGAACGACGACAAGGAACTGGATATCCTGAACAACGAACTATACTACCTGAATCGGGATGATGGCA
This sequence comes from Candidatus Nanohalalkaliarchaeum halalkaliphilum, assembly GCA_022729315.1. Lineage (GTDB taxonomy): Archaea > Nanohalarchaeota > Nanosalinia > Nanosalinales > Nanohalalkaliarchaeaceae > Nanohalalkaliarchaeum > Nanohalalkaliarchaeum halalkaliphilum. The sequence continues at coordinate 10,710 of JALDAF010000020.1, forward strand.
GGGACGTGATCTTCCTGCTCGGTGACGCACAGAGCATCGATCCGCAGGGCCATTACACTGTCGTCCACGAAATCCTTGACGTTCTGGAGGAGTACGAGGTTGACGACGTTATCACCATCTGCGGCTACGGTACCGGTGAGATTGTTGAGGATCCGGACGTGTTCGGCGTCGTCAGCCACGCAGACCTGAAGGAAGAGTTTGTGGAGATCGGGGTAGAGTTCGACCACAATATCGGACAGATCATCGGTGCAACCGGCCTCCTGCTCGGTATCGGGAAACGGTACGGCATGGAGGGATGTGCGCTTCTCGCAGAAACACCGGGTTTCCTGCTTTCAGACCCGAAAGCCACCGAAGCGGTTTTAAAAGTTCTGGAGGATATACTTGACGTTGAGCTGGATTACGATAACCTCGAGGAAAAGGTTGAGGAAGCCGAAGAGGTCATCAAGCGGATACAGGAACTCCAGCAGAAAGCCCAGCAGGGCTCTCAACAACAAAGCGGCGGTGAAGGAGAGGGCGACGAACTCGGATATATCGGGTAACACTCCCCCTTGAACCGCCCAAAATGGTGAACATCAATGATGGCAGAGACAGTCAACAACTACACACGGTTTGAACGCGCACGCATCATCGGCGCCCGCGCACTCCAGCTTGCAGAAGGCGCACCAGCGCTGATCGAAACCGAAGAAGACGATCCGATCGACATCGCACGCCAGGAACTGGAGGAAGGCGTTGTCCCGATCGGTGTAAGGCGAAAAGCATAATCCTGCGTTTTCTCGCACGGCCCCCCATATGGCCGGTATACGGTACGGAATAACGGGAAAAGGTAATATAGCTCTTTGTTGACGGCCTCGGCCCTCTGCACGCCACCTTTATTTATGATATTCTCACCAACACTATACCGATGCAGATCAACTCGTTCACGCTCCGCACCATTTACGACAGCCGTGTGAACCCCACAGTGGAGGCAGAGATCAACGGTGTGACCGCGGCGGCTCCGGCCGGTGCATCCACCGGCACCCACGAAGCACGCTGCCACGTTCCCCCAGATCTTGATACGGTTGAACAGCAGATCGGTGACGCGGTGACGGGACAGGACCTGACACAGCAGGCGTTCGACGAATTGCTGCGCGATATCGATGGGTCTGACACGTTCTCAGCGCTTGGTGCGGCCGCCATCGCATCATCGCTTGCATTCTGCAAGGCACAGGGATTTCAACATGGAACCGCACAGTTCCCGTACCCGGTCGGCAACCTCGTCGGAGGCGGTATGCACGGTGGCACCACGCAGATGCAGGAGTTCCTCGTCATCCCGACGAACGCGGACAGCGTTCCAGAAGCCATGAACCTACTGGCGGATGCGTACCACGGTTTCAAGGAGCGGTACGGGCAGCGCATCCGTGGCGTCAACGACGAGGGCGCATACGTCACCAACCTGAACGACGAGGAAACGCTGGACGCGGTCGCCACGGTGGCAGAGGAGTATGGGCTGGCGGTTGGTATCGATGCAGCCGCCACCGAATACTACAATGAGGACAATGGAAGGTACGACTACCCGGACATGGGCATGTCGCTGACCGCCGACCAGCAGATCAAGTTCATGGAGACCATGATCGACCGGTTCGACCTGGTGTACGTGGAGGACCCGCTCCACGAAGACGATTATGAAGGATTCGCGGAGATCACGTCCCGTGTTGAGGACACTTTGATCGTGGGAGACGACCTGTTTGTCACGCAACACGGCCGTCTACAGCACGGCATCGATCTGGATGCCGCGAACAGTATCATCATCAAACCGAACCAGGTCGGCACCGTCACAGACACGAAGAAAACGCTGGAACTGGCGCAGGAACACGGGTACACGCCGGTCATGTCCCACCGCAGCGGTGAAACATGCGATCCGGTCATCGCCGACCTTGCCGTGGCATGGAACACTCCGTTCATCAAATCCGGGATCGCCGGTATCCGCACCGCGAAGAACAATCACCTGTTACGGTTATGGGGTCGGCACGGTGGTGAACTGGCGGATCTGGAGCTGTGAATCCCGTCACCGTTAAATGTTTTGCTGCTATTGATGTGGTATGGGCGACAAACCCGAGGACTGGTTGGATACAGCAGCGGTCGCCGAGTATGATCCGATTTCTGAGTCAATGTATAATGCGGATTCACGACTGTCTCTGGACGGCCCATTTCTTCGTGGCTGGCGTCCGTTCACACCGGAAGAGAGCGATGCACTGATGAAGGACGTGGCTGAATCCATCAATCAGTGGGGACAGGAGTACGGATATACGATTATCACGCGTCCGCATCGACAGGTTGACGGGTGCAGCGACAGGTACCAGAACATTGATGTATGGACGTACGAGCAGGCAGGGGAGGATCCCATCATGGAGGGAGCCATCACCTACGAACCTCCGGTAGACGGATTGGACTACAAGCAGGCGGATCGTGTCAGGGCCGAAATTTTCTTCAACTCGGATGACCTATCGGACCGGGACGCCTATGTCGCGTTACGGGAAGATGTGGAGGGACTCCTCGACCAGCACTGATCTGACCGCCCTCCTATTAATAAATCTTCCGTGACATTCCGTGTATAGCGCAGGTTTTTAAAGTTCAACTGAACGGATTATTTGCGTGCATTTAGGTGGTTTGATGCTTGTAGACAAGGAAGCATATTTGGAAGCCGGGATCAACATTGGAACACGGCGGAACGTGAAGGATATGGAAGAGTTCATCTTCCGTGTGAAGAAAAACAATCTATCCATCCTGGATATCGATAAAACGGATGAGCGTATCAAGCAGGCAGCGCAGCTGCTGGCGAACTATGAGCCGGAAGACATCCTGCTCGTCTCACGGAAGGCGAACGGACACAAGGCGATCGTCCATTTCTCTGATATCACCGGTGCACAACGGATTTACGGCCGGTTCATGCCAGGAAGCTTGACGAATCCGAACTCGAACGAGTTCACGGAGCCGGAGATTGTGCTGGTTACGGATCCGGAGGAGGACTTCCTTGCTGTTGAGGAATCGGTGAAGGCGAACACGCCGGTCATCGCGATCGCGGACAGTTCCAACAGCCTTGACTACATTGACCACGTCATCCCGGCAAACAACAAGGGAAGACGGTCCATCGCACTCGTCTATTATCTCCTTGCACGGGAATACCTGAAGGCCCGTGGCGAGATTGAAAGTGATGAAGACTTCGACCACGAGATCGAGGACTTTGAAGCGGATGAGGACGCGGCAGAAGAGCAGCGTGAACGCGAAGAAGCACATGAACAGGAGTAAAAAAGACCAGGTAATTTCTATTGAGGGATACAGATGAAGGTTCACACAGTTGGCGGGTATAACGAAGTTGGCAAAAACATGACGGCTATCGAGGTTAACGGTGAGATCGTTATCATCGATATGGGCGCGGACATGGAGACCGTGATCGAATACGAGGAAGAGATGGAAACACTCTCCACAAAAGAAGCGATCGAGGCCGGTGCCGTACCGGATGATTCAGATATCCATGATCGGAAGGATGACGTGGTTGCTATCGTGATCAGTCACGGCCACCTCGACCACACACTGGCCGTCCCGAAGCTGGCAAAGGTGTACGACTGCCCGATCTATGCAACACCGTTCACGAAGAAGATCGTGGAACGCATCATAAAGGACGACGATGCACGCGTCAACAACGGCGTCCGCACACTGAAAATCGGGGAGACGACCACGCTGTCCGACCACTTCGAGCTGGAGTTCGTGAAGATCACGCACAGCATCCCGCACACACCGTTGACCGTCCTACACACGTCGGACGGAACCGCGGTATACTCATGCGACTTCAAGCTGGACGAGGAGCCCACACTCGGGAACAAACCGGATTACGAGCGCATCCGGGAGCTGGGAGATGAGGGTGTCAAAGCCTACATCGCGGATTCAACCCGTACAGACCAGAAAGGCCGCACCAAGTCAGAGCACGAAACCGCGATCGAACTCCGCAGCATCATCAACCGCGCATATGAAGACAACGAAGGCGTGATCGTGACCACATTTTCCTCTCACATCGCACGCCTCAACAATATCCTGGACGCGAACGATGGGCGGCGTAAGGTCGCATTCATCGGTCGGTCACTCAAGGAGTACACACAGTCCGCACAGGAACTTGACCTTATCGACCTGAGTAACGTTGAAGTCCTGAGCTACTACAACGAGGTGGAGGACTTCCTTCGACGCGCCTCCAAGGAGAAAGGCGATTGGCTGATCGTCTGCACCGGCAACCAGGGAGAGCCGAACGCAGTACTGTCACGGATTGCTCGCGGTGAGTACAACTACCATATCGATGAAAAGGACCGGGTCATCTTCTCCAGTTCCACCATCCCGGCACCGGTCAACGAGGCAAACCGGTACAAGGTGGAGAAACTGCTGCGGGAACGCGGCACACAGGTCGAGGTCGATGTCCACAGCCACGGCCACGGCATGCGTGAAGACCAGCGCGACATGATCCGCCTGCTGGAACCGGAACACATCGTCCCGGCGCACGGCGGGACGGAGAAGCTTGCAGCAACCGCGTCCCTCGCGATCGACGAAGGCTACGTGTTAGAACAGAACGTACACATCTCGCAGAACGGGAACATTGTCAACCTGGACCGTCCAGCATAGTACCGGAACAGCCCGCCACCGATTTATAACTATTGGGGGGCAACACTGTTTCAGGAGGGGTAGGATGGCTGACTATACAGAACACGAGCATGGAAACATCAGTATCCGCGGGTCTCAACAGCGGATTGATGAACTTCTGGGGCGCACCTGGGATGGGCAGTGTTCTGCAGATGATTTCTCAAACGGAAACCTTGTGCTCCGTGAGGATGTTGTCCCGACGGCCTATGGTCATGCACTTGAAGAACGACAGCTGGATAATGAACAGGAGGCAGCACGCGATCTGATAGATCTGATCGTGCTTGACGACTATGTTGACATGGCGCTGGACGCAGTGTTTGATGAGAGCGAAACACCGTCCGGTCTTCCGCGCGTAGACTACCAGCAGAAGAAACTGCTCAGAACGGAGGCCAGGCAGTACTCCTTTGACTCTGACGAAGAGCTCGTGGGATACGCCGAAGGCCAGGATGCGCTGGTCGTGACGACAAATGAAGCGTTCAATGAACAGTACGGTGACAGGGTTACGACCGTCCCACCAAGCGCTGCAGTCGCCGGCTACAAGCTGGCAGCAGCCAGAGAAAACGGGTTCGATACACTGGAGGCTGCCGTTGGGAATGGAACGGTCAAAGAATACTGAACGGTACCAGTTTTATCCGCGTTCATACAGGTTCTAAATGATTGTTTATAGTTGGGTAGAAAATAGTTACAGGTATAAAAGAGTGATGTCTGGTACTAGTTCCAACTTCGTGGAGGAGGAACAGATGACATACGGACCGATCGTGGAAGAGGATGTGGAGGCAGTCCGCCGGTACAGAGACCCGGAGTATGTGGAGGGTCCGCACTGCGACGAAGGCGCGGTTGATCAGGACCTGGACGAAGGCTCGATCGAACGGTACATGGACGAAATCACAGCGCAATACGATCTCGAACCGATAGAATACGAGACGGATGATCTCAACGTAAGGTGGGCGTACCGTGCTCCTGGAAACGAACAGTACATCGGGTACTGCACCGGGGAACTCGAAATCCGTGTCCCGCTCCGGGAAGACGACACGTTTGAACCGCGGGGATCGCCGGAGAAAGAGTACGGCCTTGTAGCGGTCGAGAACAGGCTTGAGAAGAACGGTGAGCCGCTCATCATCGATACGGATCCGGGCACATGGTGCATGGATGCAGTTTCTGGCTCAGGAATGTAAATACACGTTTAAACGGTTCCTGCGACCAAAACCTTTTTAAAGTGATTTACCACTATTTTGTAGTAACATGGGGGAGTGGTGTGGCTGTTGAAGCAGGGGATCATCCGGCACTCGAACGCCTAGCAGACGATTACGGTCCTGATACGGCGCGTGCTGTACAGGATTTCTATGATGGTAACTCGTTTCCCCAGGGCGATCCGGAGGAGGTCTACAAGACGTTGAGGACACGACTTCACCGCATCTACCCTGAAGCGTTCAGCACGTACGTGGTTGACGATGACCGGCTGAAACACGCCTACGTTGCTGTGGATGAAGGCGTTGAAGGTAACGGGTCTTCGGACGATATCTGCAAAGCATTCTACAGGAAACCGTATGATTTAGATGAAATAGAAGATATTGAGGCGGTGGTGCTTGATCACTGTGTACTGGGAGACATCGTCAACAAGCGGAACCGCATAGGGGAGAAGGTTGACGAACCGGTATCTGATGTTGTCGAAGACTACCTGGAGGATAACCTGCCCGGCACATTCTGGTACAACGGTCTGGACATCATGGATGACGTCCTTACGGCCAACAACCAGGAGCAGGACGATATCAGCATCAAGATTCCAGCAGGGACAGTACAGCGGTTCCGACGGAAGCCTGAATTCGACACGACCGTGGTAAACGAAGTGTTCAGGTACCTGGACAAGGTAACAGAAGAGATGGCGCTTCCGGAGAATCCACGACAGATTTCCGGATACGAGAATGCCGTTGAAGACAGGAAGATCGCAGAAGCGGCGGAACGGGAGAACGCGCTTGTTGTATCGACGGACGAAGACTTTGTGGGTCTCGAATCCGAATTTGATATCTCCGTAGCATCACCGGACCTTGCTGAATACCTGCTGGAACAACGGTATGGCCTGTAACCTTACAGGAACCGGTCCAGTCCCTTCTGCGGCTGATGCAGATCGATCTCCATCCCATCCTTCGCCAGCACGAAATCAACATCAGTATGGGCTTCCAGCCACGCCTCCTGCTCATTCACAGATTCGTAGATGAACAGGGAGCCAAACTGCTGCAGCACCGCAAACCCTGGTTCAACCGCATTCAGAAGCTCTGCCGCGTCCTCCGTCGTGAGATGGCCTTTCCAGTCGTGGTCGACGGGTCGCATCACGTTCAACACGAGCACGTCACAGTCCGCAAAGAACTCGCTCATCCCATCGAACAACTCTGTATCGCTGGTGAAACCGACCATCAGATCGTCCGTTGCAAGCGTGAACCCGACCGTGTGTGGGTCCGAATGCTCCATCTCGATCCACCGCACCGTGAACGGCCCCAGCTCGTGTTCTCCACTACCCTGTAGTTCCACGACGGTTTCTACCAGCCCCCGGTGGAACCGGTCCAGCACCGGATCGATCCGATCCCCGTACGTACCCTCACCCTTCACATATTTCTCGTCAAGCTCTGCGCCGTGCAGAACCGTCTTGTTCGCCAGTAGCGTCCCGGTATCCCGGTCACCGCCAGAGGTCATCGCCTCGATCAGCACGTTCATATCGTTACAGTGATCCAGGTGTGCATGCGTCACCAGCACCGCATCCAGCGCCTCCAGGTCGATACCCTGGTCAAGTGCGTGCACCAGTGCACCGGGACCGGGGTCGATATACAGAGAGAAGTCTCCGTGTGAAAGATACATGCCGCCGGTCCGCCGTAGTTGCTTGATCATCGTGAACCGGCCGCCGCCGGTTCCGAGAAATGTCAGGTTCATACGGTATCTATCACTACAATGGATAAAAAAGGTGTGTAAAACACCACACATATTTATCTATATATCACTGTTACTGATGAACGGGGGGGCGAGGAGTATCGACGCTGACCAGCTGTACGAAATGGCGGTGGAGGATCCGCCGTACGAGGAGCTAAAACCACTGATTTC
>JALDAF010000053.1 GCA_022729315.1 Candidatus Nanohalalkaliarchaeum halalkaliphilum
ACACCGTTCCGTATCCTCGATCACGATGAAATCAACATCAACGCCTTCAAGCCCGTCGATCCTGTCCATGACCTCTGCCACGTTCTCCTCGAAGAAATCTGTCTCCATATCGCCCTGGACGTGGTATGACATACCCTTACTTTGGACGCGCCAGCATAAAAATACTACTGCCGCACAAGTACGATATCTTCCAATTGGTTTCAACCGTACCAGTTACTGGTAGACCGGGACCGTCGAGTAAGTTTAAAAACTTCGTTGGTGCACTGACCTGTATAGGTGGGTTTTTGATGGCATCTATCCGTGATATTACTGGAAAAGATATCGTCGACGAAGAACCGGTCACCGTGAACGTCGGACAAACCCTTTCGAAGGTCCGAAGCACCATGGAGAAGCATAACCTCCGGACGATACCGGTCGTTGACGGGGCAAAATTTGTTGGAATGCTCAGCTACCATGAGATGATGGAAAAGATGCGGAGCGATCCGTCCATCACGAAGGCGGAACCGCTTATCCACCAGTCACCGAAACTGGACGGAGACAACAACCTGGTGGAGCTGGCGGATTTACGGATCAACTCCGGTCGGAAGAAGTTCGCGCTCGTCGGAGAACAGGACCGGCTTGTCGGTGTGATCGGCGAACGGGAGATCGTGAACGCTGCACGGAACACGGACGAGCTGAAACCGGTGAAGGTTGCAGACCTGATGACCCCGAACGTGATCACCGTTGAGGAGGACCAGTCACATGAGACGGCGCGGCGAATAATCATGGATAACAGTATCTCTCGCCTTCCCGTCCTGAACAACGATAAACTGAGCGGGCTTATCACGTCGAACGACCTGCTCCGGGCGATGGTGCCACGCGAACAGATGGACGGTGGTAGCCGACAGAACGCTGATCCGCAGGGCGCTATCGCTGTCGGAGACCAGAAAGGAGAGAAGGACAGTATGTCCGACATCCCGGTCCGGGAAGTGATGAAGATGACAGAGGAGATCGACGCCACCATCCTCGATGAAGCGGATACGGAAGTGTCCAAAGCCATCGAGGCGATGGATCAGAACGATACCCGGGAGATCGTTGTCACCGAGGACGATGCACCGGCCGGTATCCTGACGTGGAAAGACGTCGTCGACTATATAGCCGGACTCGAGGCCGTGGAAAGCATCCGCGTGCAGCTATCCGGCGTTGACGTCCCAGAAGAGAAGCGTGCAATCAACGAAAAAGTGGAGACCGCATTACGCGGGGGCCTGGGCCGCATCCTGGACCGGCCCGAAGAACTACGGATCCACGTGAAAAAATACGAAAAGGAGGGGACGCGTCACAAGTACTCTCTCCGGTTCAAACTGTCGTCCGGCCAGGGTGTGACAACGGTGAACACGCACGGATGGGATCTCCTGAACGCGGTTGACGAAGGCCTTGACGAACTGGAGACCGTTGTCAAGAAGCATCGGGAGAAGAAACGGGACCGTGCACGGGACCAGGAACGGAAGGACAAGTACCGGTGACCGTTTCATTCAGAACGTACCTGCGGAACGACCTCCCTGAAACTACCTGTTTCGCCCGTACAGAAACTGTACCCGGAACGCTTACTCCAGCATGTCGGGGAGGTGGTTGATAATGAAATCCACCACGTCATCATCCGTTGGAACGGAGAAATTGCTTTTGTACCGGCGGCTGCCGTCAGCCGTGAAATAGCCGCGGGTCAGAGAAACGAACTCATTCTCACCGTCCTCAGAGATCGCCTTCTTCCTGGCAACCTGGATAAAATCGTTTTCACCAAACGTGATCTCCTCGCTTTTCAACGTCTCAAATTCAACCATTTCATTTCACCTTTCTACTCGTTGAATTTGATCCACGCACACTACTTGCGAAGGTGCACATCTCAAATCCAACCATTTCATTTCACCTTTCTAGCCGTTGAATTTGATCCCCGCACACTCCTTCCGAAGGTGCACATCTCAAATCCAACCATTTCAACCGTTCCATCATACGGCTGGAGGCCGCGATAACCGCGCTCTAATGAACTACACTGGTGAACGCGTCAGTGAACGGCCACATATGTGTGGGGAACGGTAACTCTTAAAGATGTGTCACTGTTCTCCACGTTCCTCGTCTTCGTCATCCACACCCAGCAGGTCTTCGATCTCCTCCTCAAGTTCTTCCAGGTTGTTCTGGATGCGTTCGATGTCGTCTTCTTCCTCTTCCTTCGCCCTATCCGGCTTTTCTCCCAGCTCCTCTCTTCTCTGTTCTTCCCCTGCATCCTCCCTACTGTGTTCTGTTCCCATGTATACATGCACCGCTGTAGTGTGGTCTACTACTGGCTGCATTGACTTAAATCAGTTACCGGTGGTGCTGCTTCACGGACACGATTACTGTTAAATAGCCGTATCCCTGAACAGGGTTAGTATGGAGGAGGCCTGTCCACTGTGCGGCGGAGAGCTGGAAGAACACGATATATCCGATGAACGAGAAGCGGAGCTCAGGGAGAACGCGCCCGCGCTTGACGGTAAGGAAATGCATGCAACGGTTTGCACCGCGTGCGGTCATGTCTCCTACCACTCAGAATGATCTCCGCGAATCATCTATCGCTCAGAAAAACAGTATAAGATGGAGGTTCCTGCAGGACAGCGAAGATCACGTATCCAGGATCTCTTTCCGTGCACGTTCCCGGATGTCCTCCATGTTCTCCCGGATGAACGATTCTGACACGCCTTTTTCCTGTAGCTTCCGCACCAGATGCTTGACCGCTGCCTCCTCCTTTTTTCTCTGTGAAACCGGTCCGCTGTCCGCCTGCTGCCTCTTGGACTGCCGGCGTCCCTGTTTTCGGCGCCGTGTGTTCGGTTGGCGCTTTGAAGACCGCCCCTGTCGTGAGGGGGTGGAGGACGTGTTGCGTGATTCCTGTTCAGGCCACGGCATATGGGATTTATCCTGCTGTGACTTGATATAATCGGCGCCCGTGGTGAACGGTTCGTCATGCATCTCCCCGCTCCCCGTAAGCGGTATACGGTCTGACATACCTTTCCATGGGCGTTGAAGCTTTTTATAAATAGCGCGGAGAACTGTGCACAATCTCTTTTAAAGTATGGGCCCTAACATTGAATGGAACCAATGATGTGCACACAGGTAACGACACAGGTACCGGACGAAAACTCTTTGAACGGGTTTTCCTCCCTCCGAAACACAGGGTGTTTCATTCATGGCAAATATTCACAAAGATCAACGAGTCGCGGTATTCGTAGATATTCAAAATCTATACTATTCCGCGAAAAATTTGTATGATAGAAAAGTAAACTTCAACAACCTCCTCGACGCTGCAGTGCATAACCGGCGGCTGACACGTGCTATCGCGTACGTTATCCAGGCTGATACACCGGATGAAGGAAACTTCTTCGAGGCACTGCGAAAGATCGGGTTCGAGGTCAAGACCAAGAAGCTGAAAGAGTTCTACGGCGGCGCCAAGAAAGGTGATTGGGACATGGGAATCGCCATCGACGCTGTCAACATGGCACCGAAGATGGACACTGCCGTGCTTGTCACCGGTGACGGCGACTTTGAATCGCTGGTCAAGCACCTGCAGGCGAAAGGTGTCCGTGTCGAGGTCATGGCGTTCGGCAAATCCACCGCCCGCGAACTCAAAGAGTCCGCAGACAACTTCATCGACATGGACAACAACTCGGACCGCTACCTCATCGATGACAACTGATCCCGGGTTCCCGGTGGCAATATCACCGCGGTGAAGAGCGTAACGCCTTAAGAGCTTGGTCTATCGATCGCTCTGACAGGGGGGATGGCCGGTCTTCCGGCCACCCAAACCTATTTATCCCACTGCCGTTCATCCTTGTCACATGGGAGACATCGTTGTTTTTGACAACCCTGAAGGCGAGAAAGAAGAGTTAAGCTCCGACAGCGAGGAGATCGTCAACATCCATATCAATGAGGATAAGCGGGCGGTTGTGGTGAAGTACACGGATCGGCGGAAGATCATCCCCCTGGAACGGGTGCACCACGTGATACATGAAAACAAGATCATGTAGAACTGGTGCCGAAAGAGTCCATCACCGTTCCACCCGTTTAAACCCGGACAGTTCCATCACGTCCACGTCGAACTCGTTCTGAACCTCATCCAGCAACAGGTTCATCCCCAGCGAGTCCGAGGACATGTGACCGGCCGCGACCACGTTGATGTTCTGGTTCTCAGACTCCTTGATCTGATCCTTCGACATATGCATGGCCACGATCGTATCGATACCGCTCTGCGCCATCTTCTCCAGCCGGCTCTTGTCCAGTTCGGTGCCGCCGGTGAAGTCAAATGCGAGGTTACCGACACGGTTCTCCCCGTCACCGACAAAGATCGCGGGCTCCATATCATGCTCCAGTGCCCACTGGTACTCCTCAACCTCCAGCAACGCGTCCACCAGCTCATTCAACGTGTACGGATCCTTCTCATCAAGGTATTCCTTCACGAACTGGTGGGCAAAGTTGTCGGTGATCGTATGCATCGACACCAGCGGAAGATCCAGCAACTCAGCAGTTTTCGGGGTCCGCGGATGGTTTATGCCGTGCACACCCTGTTTCACGTCCCGTACCCGTGGACGGACCACAGCCTCTGCCTGTGACACCGGGACGCCTGCCCCGTGCAATGTATCCACCTGCAACCCCATCACGGCATGGAGCCGCGCCAGACTCCGTCCTTCCGGGTGGTGGGTGATAACACCATCGATACCCTCTCCCTGTTCGTTCAACCGGTCCACCAGCAGGAGTTCGGGCGGTTCCATATCGATACCGACCGCCAGCTTCGACACGTCTTCATCACCGCCGTACAGGATCTTCGAGTCATCGAACGGGTTCTCCAGCCGATCCTCATCAAACCTATCTTCGCGGACACCGTCCAGTGATTCGTATTCCTCTTTCCGTTTCTCCAGCAACCGTTCGATCTGTTTCCTGTCCCGCGGATCCTGTTCGATCCCCTGTTCAACTGCAAACGCGTGCAATTCCTTCAGCGTCACCATTGGTTATCACCACACACTATACAGAACACCGTTGAAATAGGTTACCCTCCTCGGCTATAACCGGACAGCCGTCAGAACCGGTCGAGCCTGTGCTGTAATCCCTTCTGCCACTGTTCAACGTTGACCTGTTTATCGTTCCGCAGGCACCATTCACCTGCCTTGGTACTGTGGAGGATCGCCAGTGCCTGGTAGGTCTTCTCCAGTTCCGGCGTCAGTCCCGGGTCGCGGACCGACCGGTACCCCTCCCAGAACGCTTCAACAGTCCTGTCACCGTGTTTCGACATGGAGAGGTCTGCGTACATGAGATCGAACCGGGCATCGCCGTAGTACGCGTTATCCAGATCGATGATGTGGACGTTCAGGTCGTCATCGACCAGGATATTGTCCAGCGTATAATCCATATGCAGCACCCGCTTCGGCGGGTTCTCCGGCACCTTCTCAACGTCCACGCGGCTGGCGGCCTGTTCAGCTACCGGTCGGAACGGATCGCTCTGCACGTATTCCTGGGTGTCTTCAACATAGTGTTCAGTGAATACGCGCCAGGAACCGTACTCTCCTGACCTGAACCCGTTTTCGGAATCTGGCCGGCCGTAACCGAACGCCTCCACCTCATGCATCCGGGCACATTCTGCGCCAGCCTGCTTCACCGCCGTCACATAGTCATCTTCTGTAAACGCTTCACGATCCATGAGCGGTGTTGCATCGATCTTCTCGAACACCACGTAGAACGGGTCCTCATGCACCTCTCTCACGTCCGGTACTGCCACACCCTGGGCGTGGAGATAGTCGGTGAGGAAAACACCCTTCCGCATCTGCTCCTCATGCCCCGATCTGGCTTTCTGCACGACCAGATCCTCCGTGATATACGTCACGGCGACCATCCCATCATCCGGATGCTCGTATGCTATCTCGCCCCGTTCAATCTGCTGCAACACATCCTCCGTCATACGTTGTTGTTGTTACGTTACAAGAATAAATAATGTGTGGTGTGTCAGGAGAGGAAGGTTGCTTTCACCATCGCGCGAAAGCTCTTTCGTATGCTTGGCTCCGGAAGCGTATCAACGTGTGTGATCTCATAAACGCTGGGGAACGCGTCCGTCGCATCGTACCGGTCCCTGAGCTCCTGATACCAGTCATGGTCGTAGATTGACCAGAACTCGTTCTCGGTGTAGAACTGCTGTGCGTACAATGTTTTCCGCGCCCCGACCGCGATCTGCTTGTCTTCGAGCTGCTGCTTCTGTTCGCGCGGAATGCCGTCACGTTGTGGGCGGCCCCAGATACCGATGTTAATCGCCAGATCTGTTTCCAGGTATGACGGCGCGAGTTTGGCGTCCTCCTCCGGTTTAAGCGGAAGCAGCCAGAGCGGGTATATACCAAGATTGTCGTGCGTCCATTCCAGCATCTCCAGCGTGTCCTCCTGTCGGGTGATAATATCCTGTATGATGTATTCCGAGGAGAAGTTCCCGGCATGGATACCGCCCTTGTAGGCGATGGCCGTGTTCATGAACGGGTGGAGTACGGTCCGGGTAAGCCGGTTGAACGGTATGTGCATATCCTCAAAACCGTACTTAATCGCCCAGAACGCCCCGATATCGTACCGGAAGAAGTACTCCTTTATCGGTATCAGTTCCTCGTACCTGGCATGGTTCCGTGAGATGCTGTCCGCATGGAGGTAAAACCATTCGTCGCGCGCGCGGGAAAACCGTGACACCGGCAGGTCCTCCTCCTCTGTTAGTTTCCCAACCATGATGACTCCTCTGTCCCGGGAGAACATGATGCCATCGATGAAGTCGGCACCCGACTCGCATTCCTCCTCCATCACACGGATGGCGTCTTCGAACCCGTTGACCGTGATGTACGTCAGCTTCACATAGTCCTTCGCCGGAAGCAGATCCATCGACACCTCAGTCAGTATCCCGAGCGATCCGTACGAACCCATGGCCCCATGGAACAGGTCCTCGTGCTGTTCACGGGTAGCGGTGACGACCTCCCCGTCTCCCGTCACGATCTCGAATTCGGTACAGTGATCACCGAACAATCCGTACCTGAAGCAGCTGCTCTCCCCTGCCCCACCCTGGATCGCACCGCCGACAGTGATCGTCGGGAACTCGGGGACCACATGCGGGATCAACCCGTGCTCCAGCGTTTTATTGACCAGCTCCCGCATCGTGATATCCGGCTCCATCCGGACCGTTTGTTCCTCCTCATCGACCTCGATGAAATGGTGCAACGCCTCCACGTGGATCGCCGCATCCGCTTCATCGTCCCCAGGCCGGACAGAATGTGATGACCCGTGCACGATCCGCGGCTTCTCACCACGTTCCCGTGCCTCATTCACCACCGCAGCTATCTGCTCTACCCGTTCCCGGTGAGCCTGTTCCCCGTCCATACACCAGGATTATTGTCCGCACCGTATAAAAACTATGCAGTAGCGGAGAAAACGAACTCCTGAAGAGCATACGACCGTCAAACGCAGGGATTTGAACGTCGAAAACCGAGTACCGGTTTTCTCACGGTTCTCAATCCCGTGGATCAAATGGACCCGCAGGGATCGAAAACGTATCCACGTTTTCTCGGTCCTTGTTCTCCTCTTTGGAGGAGAACGTGAGGATTTGAACCCGATCAGGTTCCGACGAAGTCGGAGTGGACACCATCTGAACATCGAAGATCAGAGATCGTCTAGGGCAACACATCCTAACTGTATGGACCCGCAGGGATTTGAACGTCGAAAACCGAG
>JALDAF010000056.1 GCA_022729315.1 Candidatus Nanohalalkaliarchaeum halalkaliphilum
GGGCTGGAACATCGACCTGCCATCGGTCGCCGGTATCATCGCCGCGATCGGTACCGGGGTCGACGACCAGATCATCATCACCGATGAACGTGGTAAGACCCGGTTGAAGAGTATTAAGGAACGGTTCAAGCGGGCGTTCTTCATCATCTTCACGTCCGCCGCATCAACCATCGGCGCCATGATCCCGCTGAACTTCATCGGTGCTGGTGCCATCCAGGGCTTCGCCATCACCACCATCCTCGGTGTCACACTCGGCGTGCTCATCACCCGGCCGGCATACGCCCGGTTCCTCCAGTACATGGATGAGGACGTCTAAATGCAACAGAACGAGAAGTGACCCTGGTACACTGTGAAGACATGCTGACCTCCTCTTTATACAGATAGAATGGATTGGAACAGACCACACCAGAACATGTCCTGCGCGCGCTATTCTGAGAGGCTCATGATGGCGTCGGTCAGATCGTCGTGTTCTTCCAGCGCCTGGACGGCCGCGTCCTCGGAGGCACCGGTCTTCTCCATGACCAGTTCGACATCTTCCTGGTCCGGTCCGGCGTCCTGCTCCGTGTAGTCACCCTGCAGCTGGAACATCTCCTGTCCCTGCACCGAGATCTTGTTCAGTTCCGGAGACTCGAACACGAGCTCCTTCCCGTCCGCGGTCTCCACCACGACACGGGTTGCGGGGACTTCATCCATATCCATCCCCATCTGCTTCATCATCTTCTCCATGTTGTTCGGGTTGAACATTGGTACACAGTTCTATATGTCCACAGCATTTTAAACCCTGCTTCCATGTGCAGTTGGCTGTATCACGGAACTACTGGTCTTCCTGTAGCTGCCCTGCGCTGTCACGGCACGGTCCAGACGTGTGTTGTGGTCACGTACTGTCGTAGAGTTCATGTAATGTGAACAGTCTAACGTACTAAAGTACGTTTGGAATAGTATACGCATGTTTGACCTGTTCGCCATCTTCGCGGTTGGCCTGTTCATCGGTGTAGTGACCGGGTTGGTCCCGGGACTGCATCCAAACGCGATCATATTCCTGATGCTGCCGCTGTACTTTGCGTGGCAGCCGCCGATGCTGCTGTTCATCGCGTTCGTCACCGGGGTCAGCGTTGTGCACACGTTTGTGAGTTTCATCCCATCCATCCTCCTGGGTGCGCCGGAGGCAGATACCGCGCTCTCCGTTCTTCCCGGCCACAAATATCTGCACCACGGCCGCGCCCACGAGGCCATCAACCTCTCCGTGTACGGTGGGACAATCTCCGCCGTCCTCGCTATCGCCGCGCTGCCACTCCTCTTCTACCTCGTGCCGATCATCTACGGCTGGCTGGAGCACGTGATGCAGTACGTGCTGGCCGGGCTGCTCGTGTTCATGGTGTGGCGGGCGCCGACACCGGCACTGCAGCGGATGACCGCGGTTATCATCCTGCTCAGCGGTGTGCTCGGAATGATCGTCCTGCAGTCACCGGCCGCGAACACCCAGTATATCCTGTTCCCCCTCTTCGCAGGATTATTCGGTGTCTCCACGATGCTGCTCTCTCTACAGCACGTGACAGATATACCGGTGCAGCGGAACAGTTTCCCGGTTACGTTCCGGTGGAGTATGCGGGGAGGGTTCTACGGGTTCGTTGCCGGGATGATCGCCGGGTTCCTTCCTGGGATGGGGCCGGCGCAGAGCGCGTTACTGGTGCAGGAGACGCGAACGCTGCATCTCCGGGATCTGATCATCACGCTGGGCGGGACCAACACCGCTGACCTGTTCCTCTCCGTGATGGCGCTGTACGTTATCGGAAACCCGCGGTCCGGCACCGCTGTCGCCATCCAGCAGGTGTCGGCTAACGTGACGGGACAGATCATCCTCATCGTGATCGGGCTGGCGATGATCGCGGTCGGGTTCGGGACGCTCGTCACCCCGTACGTCGGAAACTTCATGATCGATATCGTTGAACACGTGCCATACCGGACGCTGGTATACACGGTGATCGGGTTCATCGTGTTCGGGAGTTACGTGTTGAGCGGCGGTTTCGGGCTGCTGGTACTGGCCACCGCGACCACGGTCGGTCTCGCCGCCTCGTTCAACAGGGTGAGAAGAAGTCACTGCATGGCCGCGCTTATCGTGCCAACGATCCTGCACTATGCCGGGTTCTCACTCCTCCTTTTCTAACGGAGTTTCCGGCAGTGCTCACAGACCTTCGTGTACTCGGTGCCAGCGGTCACATCGCCTTTCGGCGCGGTCCATGAATGTATGCCGATCCTGCACAGGTACTTGCGGAACCCCATACTGTTCATCTACTGTGGTATTCATTTAAATGAACGTGAGCATCACGCTGTCTCCTGGTTCAGCGCTCGTCCACGCCATGATATCGTCGGGTTTGTCCGCTATCCGGGTGTCGTCAAGATCCACTGGTGACAGGTACTGTTCTTTTCCCAGCAGGAACGCGTCTTTCAGGCTGTGGTCGGGTGCCTCCGGTGCAACACGCATGATGATATGTATGATCCCTGGGGGTCCAACTTCGTCCACTTTCCGGTACTCAGCTAGATGGATGTCTTCCACGTCCTGTACGATCCCTGAATCTGCTAACCAGTGCGGCTGGACACTTTCATTCGTCACCTGTTCGTATTCTCCCGGTATCTGCTCTGCATTGATGATGAAGGCTTCACAGGAGAGATGTTTGCTGGTACAGTATTAGAGCCAGTTGCGGCGATGGAAGTATACCAGCATCCCTACGATGATTGTTCCCATTACGCCTAACACGGCGGGGTACGCCCACTTCACGGACAGTTCTGGCATGTATTCGAAGTTCATTCCGTAGACGCCAGCGATGAATGTGAGTGGGATGAATATCGTTGCGATGATGGTCAGTACCTTCATGACCTCGTTCATCCTATTGCTGACCACCGACAGGTACAGGTCTGTCATCCCAGATAGCATGTCCCGGTACGTTTCAACGATATCGATCACCTGGATCGTGTGGTCGTAGACATCTCGAAGGTACGGCTTCGTATCAGGGGAGATGACTGATAGCTCACTGCGTTCAAGTGCGTTCACCATCTCACGGAGCGGCCAGATAGACCGGCGTAGGTACAGCATCTCCTGTTTCAGCTGATGAATATTCTTTAACGTGTTTGTTGTCGGATGCTGCAACAGTTCTTCCTCGATATGCTCCATCTCCTCACCTATTCCCTCCAAGATGGTGAAGTATGTATCAACGATCGCATCGATCAACGCATACCCGAGAAAGTCTGCACCATTTTTCCTGATACGGCCACCGCCCTTCCTGATCCGGTCACGGACCGGTCCGAACACATCACCAGGCTGCTCCTGGAACGAGATAACAACGTTGGATCCGATAACCAGACTGACGTGCTCCGACTCGATGATGCGTTTTTCCTTGTTGTACGTTAACATCTTGAGTGCGACAAACACATAATCCTCAAAGTCCTCCATCTTCGGGCGCTGTTCTGTATTCGCGATATCCTCCTGTATCAACGGATGTATACCGAAATAATCTCCAATCTTCTTGATAAGGTCCGGATCGTGGACGCCATCAACGTTGATCCACGTCACAGTAGGTTCATCCCGGTACGGGAATGCCTCCTCTACCTCCGTTACCTGTTCTTCCTGGAGCGTATCTGCATCATAATCGAACACGGTGATAGTTGGTGGTTCCGTCCGTTCCTCCCCCACATACGTTAAAGTCCCAGGAGGTTCACCAGCGGTCTTTCCACGCCTGATAAAGCGGGAAAACCGTTCTACCGTCTTCATATAGTGTGTTTCATCCACCATGCCTACCACTACAGTTACAGCCACATGTTAAAGAACACTGTGGTATGCAACAAAACAACAGCCAAGTTAGAACTGTTAGAACCTCATCTACTCATCCCAGTACAGCGTCAACCGGTCCGAGACCTGGGATCGCTGCACCCGGTTCTGATCCACCAGCCGGTCCAGCCACTTCTTTGCGGTATGCCAGTCGACACCTGTGTGTTCCGCGACCTGGTTGGTGGACAGCGGCCTGTCAGATTCTGAGAGAACATGAAGGATCCGTTCATCCATATCCGTCCGAACGTTCGGAACATTTAATTACGTTGTCACCGGTCAGCCCCGGCCTCCTTCGACGTATAATATAGCGCCGGATCGATCTTCCACCACATATTATCGGTCTCGGACTCCGCCATCACTGCCTCACCGTTCGTCTGGCGTGTTTAAGTAAACTCGTGTTTTTGTTATCACACCAACTCCCTGATTTCATGTGGAACTGTGTGATCTGAAGGTACAGTGTAACACATAACACTATTATAACACTGTTATACATATATACATTAACATACACAGAACTCCACTTGAAATGAAGGGGTGGTGCAGTCGAAATATTGGCGGGTTCCGGATTTTTTCTGTAGTAGAGCGGTTGTTGAGAGGGATGTCGTCCGGGTTTCTACTGGAACATAACGACCTTTTTTCTTCTCGAAACCGATATAAAGGTTTGATAAAAAACGTGTCTACATCTTCTTGCTACGGTTCAGGGAGACGGGGAAATCGGTATGTCGGACAACAACCTGCAGGATATGTTTACGGAGTATCTTGAAAAGGAGAGTGTGTTCCAGAACAAGGATCTGCTGACGACGAAGCATCAGCCTGATGATATCCTGCATCGGGATGACCAGATCAGTGAGCTGGCCTCAATCCTTGCCCCGGCGTTGAAGGGGAACGATCCGTCCAACCTGTTTATTTATGGGACGGTCGGTACAGGGAAGACGTTGTGTGTCAACCACGTGTGTGACGAACTGCGGGAAGCGGTGAAGCAGTCGCCGACAAACCTGAAGATCATCTACCTGAACTGTAAGATGAAGAAGGTGGCGGATACGGAATACCGGCTGTCCGCACAGCTTGCGCGGGAACTCGGGGAGGAGGTTCCGTCGACAGGGTTACCGACGGATGAGGTGTATGACCGGTTCTTCCAGGCACTGGAGGATCAGGAGGATGTAGTCATTATTGTGCTGGACGAGATCGATGCACTGGTGAAGAAGATCGGAGACAGTTTCCTGTACAATCTGACACGGATCAACGACGATCTGGAGAAGACGAAGGTATCGATCGTTGGTATCTCGAACGACCTTAACTTCACGGACTACATGGATTCACGGGTCAAGTCGTCGCTGTCCGAGGAGGAGATCATCTTCCCACCGTACAATGCGCTGGAACTGAAGAACATCCTGCGGCAGCGGACCGATGAAGCGTTTACTGACGGTGTGCTGGAGGAAGGGGTGATATCGAAATGTGCCGCGCTTGCCGCGTCGGAACACGGGGATGCGAGACGTGCACTGGACCTGATCCGTGTCGCCGGGGAGCTGGCGGAGCGGAGTGATGAGCCGGAGGTATCGATGGAGTACGTGGATGCGGCGCAGGACAAGATCGAGAAGGATCGGTTGAAGGAGACGGTGCGCAGCCAGCCGAAACAGTCCAAGCTGCTGCTGTATACGATATTTGATGAGCATCAGGCGAACGGGGGGAAGATGGTGACCGGAGATATCTACGCTAACTACAAAGAGTATGCGGACCAGGCAGGTATGAAAACGCTGACACAGCGTCGGATATCGGATCTTATATCGGAGCTTGATATGCTCGGTATCATCAATGCAAAGGTCAGGTCCAAGGGGCGGTACGGCCGCACCAGGGAGATCTCGGTCGATCTGTCCGATGGGTCGGTCGAGGACATCCAGAGCATGCTGGGCGAGGCGTTCTATCTTTAGTTGCCCAGGAGTCTGGTCGTGACAGGTACCGTACGTTGGACGGTGTACAGTTGGGGGGAGGATATGGATCAAAAGCAGGCGGTTCGTGAACTGGCAGAAGTGGGGTGTATCGTGGAGAAAAATGCATTGCCGCAGATCCGTGAGGAGCACGTGAACCATATCAAGGATCTGTCCCCGCCGCCGATGATCGTGAACGAGCGTCTGGTCTCCAATCTGAGTCAGCGGATCAGGGATGGTGAACAGGAGACGGCGGGGACTGCGGAGGATGTGGTGGCTGCCGCGGCCCAGGAAGCAGGTGGTCGCCCGGAGACGGTGGAGACTTCGGTTGAGGTACAGACCGATATCAACACGGAGAAGGAGAAGCGGACGGTCGGTGATTTCGTTGACTACTACAATGACCGGTACGAGCGGATCAGCCAGATCCTGCGGCAGCGCCGTGCGATGCAGGGTGCGATCTCACTGTCTCACGTGGAAGATATGAGTGCTGATGAGGAGGCCTCCGTCATCGGTATCGTGCAGGATAAGTACAAGACGAACTCCGGGAAGTTCATCGTCTACATCGAAGACCCTACCGGATCAACGAAGTTACTGGTCGGGGAGGAGGACGGCGAACATATTGTCGAGGACGAAGTGATAGGAGCGAACGGCACGCTCGGTGACGATATTGTCTTCTGCGATGAAGTTATATGGCCGGATCTTCCCCTGCCACAAAACATCAGTAGTACGGATGAGAAGGTGTATGCCGCGTTCATTTCCGACATCCATTACGGGAGTATCGATACGTTGAACGACACCATCGATACGTTTGTGTCGTGGCTGAACTCGGAAACCGAGTTCACGGCCAGGATCAAATATTTGTTCATCGTCGGTGATGTCGTGGAAGGGGTCGGCATATATCCGGGTCAGCAGGAAGAGCTGAAACTGGAGAACCTGTACGACCAGTATGACCAGTTCATCGACATGATCAAAGCGATCCGGGACGACATCGAGATCATCATCACCTCCGGGAACCACGACATGGTCCGGCTTGCCGAACCGCAGCCACCGATCCCTGAAGACTATGTGGAGGAGCTGTACGACAGGGACAATGTTCACTTTGTACCCAACCCGTGCTGGGTGAACGTGCACGGTCACGACAACGGCGGGGTGGACGTGCTGATGTACCACGGATACAGCTTCGACGGCCACGTCTCCGGGCTGCAGCATCTGCGGGACTCGGCATACGAGAACCCGGACCACGCGATGATCGACTTCCTGAAGCGGCGCCATCTAGCACCGATCTACGGCTCCACACTCATCGTTCCGGATGAGACCGACCACCACGTCATCGACCGCATCCCCGACATCTTCTGCATGGGCCACACCCACAGCTTCGCCAACACCACCTACAAGGGCGTGAACGTGATCTGCGCCGGCACGTTCCAGGGCCAGACCGACTTCCAGAGACGTGTCGGACACATGCCGGACCCCGGCAAGGTGGCGGTCGTTGATCTGTCCACGCGTGAAAGTAGCGTGAAAGAGTTCTACCACGAAGATGGGGAGGACAGAGACAGTAACGGAGAGGTGGATTCACATGAGTGAGTACACGGAGTGGATCGACACCCAGGCGGATAAAGCCTATGCTGTGGCGGAGGAGGCGCGGGCGCAGAAGAAGGATCCGGAGCCGACCGTGGACGTGCCGCGGGCAGAGGACCTGGCTGCAAAGTCTGTCGGGCTGGTGACGGCGGACCAGTTCTCCGATCTGAAGCAGGAGCTTGAAGACGGCGAAACACCGGAGGAGAAAATCATTGCCCGCATCCGTGAACTTGAGGATGAATAC
>JALDAF010000054.1 GCA_022729315.1 Candidatus Nanohalalkaliarchaeum halalkaliphilum
CGCATGTACGGTCGTGCAGTGGACACGCTCGGCGGCCGGTATATCACCGCGGAAGACGTGAACACGGAGGTATCCGACATGGAGGTCGTGAAGGAGGAAACGGATCACGTGGTCGGTCTCGCGGAGGATCACGGTGGCCTCGGCGACCCGTCACCGGTCACTGCCCATGGCGTCCTCCACGGCATCAAGGCCTGCTGCCAGAAGACGTACGGTGACGATGCACTGGACAGCGTGACAGTGCTGGTGCAGGGCGTCGGCAAGGTTGGATCGGCGCTGGTGGAGAACCTGGTTGAGGAAGGCGCCACCGTGAAGATCTCGGACATCGACGAGGATGCGGTCCAGGAGCTGGCGGACCAGCTCGGCGTCGAACCGGTCGACCCCGAGGACGTGTACCAGGAAGATTGTGACGTGTTCGCGCCGTGTGCACGGGGCGGTGTGATAAACGACGATACGATCCCACAGCTGCAGTGCGATATCGTGGCCGGCTCCGCGAACAACCAGCTGGAGGAACGCCGCCATGCACAGGAACTGAAAGAGAATGATGTCCTGTACGCCCCGGACTACGTGATCAACGCGGGCGGACTCATCACCGTTGTCGAGGAGAAGCACGGGAACACGAAACAGGAGGCGTACGATGAGGCGGAGAAGATCCGGGACCGGCTCGAGCATTACATCGACCGCGCCGAAACTGAGGATATCACCACGGTTGCGGCCGCTGATGCGTACGCCGAGGAACGCATGGAGAACGGCGAGCACGGCAGGCTTCCCCGGTTCACGTGAAGGGAACCCTGCTGGAGCAGCTGCTTTTTCGTTGCTGCCGAGGATCAGTTAGAGAAGGGTGGACAGGTCCGTAACTCCGGTGCCGTTTACAACCTCTGCAATGTCTGAGTTCGACATGTTCGACTCGGCGAACCGCTGAATCTGGTGCAGACCTGCGATGAAGATAAGTTCCTGTTTACTGTATCCGTTTATCATCTCAACGGATAGACCGTAGTGTTCTGCGACCAGGTGGGTCAGAACTGTTTTTGGGTACGGGATGTGTTCAACGGAAAAAAGTCCGGGGAGGCAGGTTCGGAGCAGTTCTTCGCGTTTCTCGTGTAATGCATCACGACCGGTATCAGCCAGCTGGTATCCGATGATGAGGTCTCGGTCCAGATCGGAAGGGTTGATGATCACGGAGGAGATATGCCCGCTCCTGTGCAGGTCGTCTATCCGGCGGATCACGGTCTGCAGTGAGACGGTGATCTCACCCGGGTACATGTCTGATGTCTGGTGAAGATGGTCGTGCAGTGCCTTCTTCCACTGCGGGATGTCGTCCCGGTTGAGGCAGGACAGTATCGCGTAGTCCACGTTGTCGAGATCGATCTGGTCGCTCATACCTCACCCTCCCCGTTGCAGCGTTTCCGGTCGCCCGGGAACTTGTTTTCGTACAGATCAGGATATCTTCCGGAAAGTAGTTCTCTGGGCCCGACAAGGAACCGGCAGCTGTTGTGGCCTTCGAGCACACACTGGGTCTCCAGCGCATCCACCTGTTCTCCGAACACGTAGCTCATGCCGCCGGCCAGCATCCCTGCCCAGTACGTGTCTGCCTTGAACGTGTAATCGTCTCCAACGTTTTCTGATGGCAGCTTTCGCACGTAGAAGACGGCTGTCCGTTCAGCTGCGTTGTAATCGTTGATCTCTATGTTTCCGTACCCGTTCAACCGGGTGAGATGGAGGAGGATGTGCAGCATCTCGGCGGGCTCATGATCGTTTTCCTCGTTGATCGAGACACAGAAGTCGTGGACGGACTGCCGCATCACCTGGTAGATCGTCTGTTCGAGTACGGGGTTATCGTGATACAGCTGGATGAGCTCCGTGAACAGGTCCCGGGGAACGATCAGCACCTGCTGGTCCAGGAGCTCCGGTCCTTCCTCTGTCAAACGGAGTTTTCCCCTGTTGTACAGGGTTTTCACCATTGAGATGGTCTTAAGCGTTTTCATCGTATTCATCTCGAATCACCGTGTCAAGAACGGTCCTGTACACCGAGGTCATCCGTTCCACGTTTTCCCACTGTTTGTCCATCGTATGCGCATCATGCGCCTTCACTGCATCCAGGTACTCGTCCGCGATCCAGTCAAGTATGTCCTCGTCAGATACGAGTGCTGAGAACTTGATTATCTGCGCCTTCCTCGCATGGTTCATCATATCTTTCTGTGAGGCACGGACCAGCACCGAGTCATCACTGGCCTCGTTGGCAATCGTATGATGCCGGAAGAACTCGGTCTGATGGAACGGATACGACTGTAACTGCTCTCCTTTGTGCACATATGATTCGGGAAGGTCAAGTGCATCCGATACGTAGCTGAATCCGGCATACACGTTTTCCCATCCTCGGTCATTCCTGATATCCGATCCTGTCAATGGACCGCCATCCAGCTTTACTCCTTCATATTCCGTTACCGGCGCGTGGTTCCGTTTGACCACGTTGAAACCGTCCTCGATCACGTCATGTGACTCCAGTGCGTAGGCGTATCCTCCTCCTGCCAGCATCGCGGTACTCCTGTCGACAGGGAACAGAAACATGTATACATCTCCGAACCGTTCTGCAGTCTGAACGTAATCCTTCAGGTCGTGCGACTCGAAGGCACCGACGATACGGTAGCCCATGTGCGTGGCGACCTCATCAAGGTACTCCTCCACGAACTGGTCACCACACTTCTCGATGCTGAACGCGAACTGCGGACTGTACACGGACCTCTCGCGGTCGATATAGTTCTGAACGAGATGTGGAACAGATTCATGTTCCGGGGGTTCCGAATCCGTGTCCGGAAGGTGCCTCATTCCCATCTACATCCCCTTGAATGGTTTGTGGCTTGAACAATTCCGGTTGAACCTGAGCATCCTGAATGTTTCGAATGTCACTGTGAAGTGAGACTGTCATCCGGCGTTCTTAAATAGACAGATGTAGTCCATCACCGATGGACTCGCGGTAACAGTTCCAAATAACTCCTGTACTGGAACCGCGGATACAGGTTTCCTGAACAGTCCCCTATGCAGTTACAGGCCCGATCCGTCGAAAACACAGTACCTGGTCGCCAGGGGGGGGTTGGCAACGATATAAATACCGTGAATTCCAACAGGTTCAGGGGGAGAGGATGGAAGCGTTAGTTGATAGCGTGCTGGAACTGGCCAGGTACCGCGTCGATACCGAGTCATTCTATAATGATGTCCGTGCAGCAGAAACTGACAGGGAACGTGGGGAGGTGCTGATGGAGTACCACGTGTCGCACCTTGACTCCGGATACGACCCGGAACCCGTTGATGAGGACTGGTACCACGAGGATATCGTCCCAGGTATTGAGGAAGAACTCGGTCTGGAGGTTCCAGAGGTCGATGTGTTCCGGTATGAGGACAGTGGGCAGTTCGTGTATGATACGTTTACGGCATCGATTGATAACGGTCCGTTACTGGAGCTGTTAGGGCAAGTGGTGGAGCGGATGGTTCCGGATGAGGATACTGACCGGAAGACCCGGCTGTTCCATGATGCTGTCACACAGTTCAACCTTGCGCCGGGAAGGAAGGCGATGTCCCTGATGGGAGAGGAGGTATGTGGAGTTGCAGAACCGGAAGCAGGGTGGATAGGATACAACGTGTCCGGCAACCAGAACCGGGCGGAACGGACAGGTCACACGTTTGACGATATCCGGGACGTGGTTATGGTCCATGAGACAGTTCATGCAATCCAGTTCTCAGAGTATCCGGAAGTTCTTGATGCCCGCCAGGATGCGATGCGGGAGGTGAAACAGTATGCCGAGGACCCTGTGGGCCAGGTACGGGAATCACTGTATGAGACGGACGTGACCATGATTGTTTCCGATCCGGTATCAGTCCTCCACGATACGTTGAACGTTTTGGCCATGCCGTCCATGGCACTGGTGGAGGGCCACGCCGAATTCTACATGGATCGCATCGCGGACGCGGATATCCGTGCCGAATTTGAGATGGATGATCTGGACGGTCTGGAAGGCGAACTTCACCGGTTCACACCGCGAGGGGCGAAGAAGGCACAGTACCATGACGGAAAGGCATTTTTCCAGACACTGCATGAACGGGGCGGCAACGAATACGTCCACTACACGATGCAGCACCCGCCGGAGTCCATGTATGCGATACGTAACCCGGAAAAGTGGGCTGACCACGTCGAACAGGAACTGTCCTGAGATACTTCTATCCATACCCCCGCCATGGAACAATCCGTATACCGCCGCTCGCACCGCAAATTCCGTGTGTTCCTAAAAACCCTGGAGACGAACGTGGCTAGACCATGACAGCAGGCGTCTGTAACGTGGTGGTCATTGCCGGAGCATACGCGCTCCTGTTGGCGGGGCTGTTCACGCACACACTGGCGGCTGATCACTGACTAGCCTGGATACAGCTCTTCAGGGCCGCCCCACCGCCCACCAGCCATCACGATACTGTCATCTGTCAGCGTGAACGACGCCTCGTAGGCGGCCGCATCATCGATCTCAACACTGTCAAGGATCAGGTCCAGCCCGTTCTCCACCGCATCGATGAACTCTTCAGGTGTCGGATTCCATCCCTCGGCCTGTTCCTCCGCCAGCTCCACGAGATGCACGTCATCACTCCACAGCCGCATCTCCACCGGCTCACTGTCAAGGATCTGGATCTCCACGTGGATATCCCCGTCCCTGAGATCCCACGAGACCTTGCCACCGGACGTCGATCGTTCGATCACCATAGTGTGGACGTGGGAGAAGCAGATTCAATAAGGTTGCTGTCACGGCCACGTGGCGCCGCGGTCAGAGGTCTTCCTCGATGTTCGTCCCACCGAGCTTCGCGTACCGCATCACGGATTCGAACGCTTTCTTCCCGCGCTTGTATTTCTCTATCGTTTCCTTCAGGATTTCCGCCTGTTCCACCACATTGTCCTGTAGTTCCTGCCGCTCAACGATGTGCGTTGCCAGGTACGGTTCATCCTCATGTAGCACGGTATACAGATCATCCTCCCAGTCCGGGAACGTCTCATCCCAGTACGAGAGCGCATCCTCCTGGAACGAATGATCCTCCGGTGTATGGTTATACAGGTTGTCCCGGAGCTCTTCCGGAGAATCGGCTTCGACGACCGCATCACCGACGAACTCTATCCATTGTACAACATCCTGCTTATAGTGGTTGTCCCCGGTGAAACAGGGTTTATGGGCAATAAACATCCCATCGGGAAGCGTTTCTGCCATCACCTCACCGTATTCGAATTCCAGCGTGTCTTCATGTTCCTCCAGTTCCTGAAGCGTTTCCGTATATACCTCGGCCTGATCCGCGATATCCTCATCCTCGATACGGAGATCATCCTTCACCGAGTACGGTGCACTTCCCCACACCGGCCGATCCGGGACATACCCTCCGTCCGTCATCAGATACGTTTCATCCTGCAGTGCGTTCAACAGCTCCTTCGCGTCCTGTGGCCTGTCCTGCATATAGCTCCCCACACACAGATATGCCGGCAGTTCCTAAATAAGTTACGGTTACGGCCGGAACGATACGGTTTAAACATTCAGTACCCGTTTTTGGTTCCGGGGGGGAGGGGGAAATCACGTGCAGGAAACGCACGACCACACCACTGCTGTAGGGAAGGACGCCGGCACCATACTGGAAAGATATCTCGACATCTTTGAAGAGGATTACGCAGTGGAGGAGATTTCTAACCCGGTTACGTACCACTCAGACGGGGATACGGAACTCCTGAACATCGGCGTCAAACACACCAGGGAAGGGTACGATGAGCACGCGGAGCTGTTCAAGGAGATCGTTCTGGACGTGGATGCTACAGTTATCGAACAGTCGCTGCGCCAGGAGATCGATGAAGATCCGTTCTACGGAAGGATAGTGCGTGATGCACGACAGGGCGGAACCGTTATCTACGTTGCAGATCCAAACACGACTGTACACGAGACCACTGAATGGATACAGCCATGGGCAGGGGGTGGCATCGCACTCGGTGGGGGTACGTTGACACAGGAACTGTTGGGAGGGGTCATGGAGGTATCACCCGCGGCCGCTACGACAGGGGGACTCGCCATCGGTGCGTACATCGTGTACGGGTCACGCGTCGGTGCAACGCTGGAAACTGCTTATAACAGGGTCCGGAACCAGACGATGGACACGCCGCTGTACGACCGGTTCGGGCACGGGATGCACGACCACCGGAACGTGATGATCGCGGACGGCATCGACACGATATGCCGCGATCCAGATCATGAGGCGGTCGCCGCGTTCCACGGTGCCGCCCACCGCAGCAGTATCGACCACTACCTGGAACATCCTGGCAGGCGTGACAGTAAAAAACGCTTTTACGCCCAGTTAAACCGGATTATGGATGTTTCTGTGGAGAAGTACCCGCCAGACATTGAGACCTCCTGACCGGAGGACTGTTTTGGTCCACAGGCTGTAGCCCACATACTTCTTAATGTCCGTCATCCATACACTGAACCAGAGGGAAGGGGGGAAGGACAACCGATGGTATCGGACAGTGACAGCAGGACCGTTGTCGTCGTCATGGACGAGATATGGCCGCCGGAGCAGGTGCACGGGGACCGGAACTGGATGTACCTGGGATCGCTGTTCATCGATACACGGTTCCTGGATGACGTGTGCAACGCGTTCCTGAACGCCCGGTATGCCTGTGACGGGTGGGAGACCGTTCGGACCGATGAGGCGTGGCGTGAGGGGAAGCGCGATGAGTTCAACGGACCGGTCACGTTCGACAGGTGTGATGCAGGTGCTGCGTACCAGGTGGCGAAACGCTGGTCGACCCTGGTCCGCCAGCGGTTCGCCGTCACCGACCAGCTGAATACCCGGATCACCGGTGTGGATATGAACCGGGTCAGTGCGGCAGACACGGAGGACGCATACCGTGGAGTCTACAGCCAGGTGCTCCGAGAACACCTGATCGACGCCCGCACCCACTTCTTCGGGGAGAGCATCCACGTCGACTACGACCAGATATACCGCCGTCACACCGGAGAGCATCGGGACACGGCGTTCGACCAGGTCCTTTCGAGCATATCCGATCCGCTCACCGGTATCGGGGACCTCACGTTCCTGCCGGACGATCACCGGCGTTACGAGCCGGGCACATGGACATGGCGGATCGCCAACCTCCTCCAGCTCACCAGCACGCTCACCGGGTCCGCCGCCAACCTGTTCACGGACCACCACATGGTCCACCGGAAAGCACGGCTGGCATGGCTTCAAAACGACCTCGTACAGGACAGCATGAACTACGAGGAGCCTGCAGCAGACCGGTTCTCGATCGCATTCTACCCGAAACCCGGTACGGACGACCAGTTCTACTACTGGCGCGACATCCAGCGGTCAGATCCGCACAGGGAAAGCCTGGAACGGTTTTTGTAGGAGACCCTAGTTCAGGATCGTTCTTACCACGGCATCCAGTGCCATGACGATGCACACAGAGAACGACTATTACTATTGAACAATGCTTTCTTCAGGTTCTGTGGGTCCTCTTGCATCCGCCGCCACAGGTAGTCGAACCAGTCCGGACCGTACGGCACGTACTCAGCTACGCCATACCCTGTGTCAACAAGCTCTGGTTTCCGGTCGTCACGTACACCCTTCAGGAACTGGTATTCGAAATCATCGGTGAC
>JALDAF010000040.1 GCA_022729315.1 Candidatus Nanohalalkaliarchaeum halalkaliphilum
CCGTGCAGAAGACGGGTGACGCCACCGTCTCCCTCGTGGGCTATCCGTCCGTCGGCAAGTCCACCCTGTTGAATGCGCTCACCCATGCGGATTCCGAGGTCGGTGACTACGAGTTCACGACACTTGATGTGATCCCGGGGATGATGCGGGTGAACGGCGCCAACATCCAGATGCTGGATGTTCCCGGACTGATAGGAGGTGCCGCTGCGGGGAAGGGCGGCGGAAAACAGGTGTTGAGCGTGGTCCGGAACTCGGACATGGTACTGATGATGACCTCGCCCGACAGGCTGGACGGGTTCGAGAAGATGGATGAGGAGCTGTATGATGCTGGTATCCGTCTGGACATGGAGCCGCCGAACGTTCGGATCAACAAGAAAGATCAGGGCGGACTCGACGTGACAAGTACGGTCGACCAACCGCATATCGAGCTGGAGACGGTGGAAGAGGTGTTGCAGGACCGGGGCTACGTGAACGCGAACGTGATCCTCCGCGAAGAACTGACGCTTGACCGGTTCATCGATGCGTTAACGGATAACAGGCGGTACATGCCGTCACTGAAAGCCATCAACAAGGCGGATACACTATCCGATGCGGAACGGGCGGAACTGACGGAACAGTACCCGGACGCGGTGCTGATATCTGCGGATCAGGAGAAGAACCTGGACCGGTTGCAGCAACGGATCTTTGAGAAGCTGGCGCTGATGCGGATCTACATGAAGGAGCCAGGAAAGGATGCGGACATGGAGGAACCACTGATCGTGCAGAAAGACTCCACGATCCGGGAGGTCTGTGAAACACTGCCAGGCAACATGGAGGAGACATTCGAGAAGGCCCGGATATGGGGTGAAAGCGCCAAGTTTGACGAGCAGAAAGTCGGTGAAGACCACGTACTACAGGACGGGGACACGGTCGAGATCCAGACCCGGTAAAGGGACGAATACGGCCATGACACTATTAAATTTCACGTAGGCTATCCAGTTATGTACGAAGAATCCAGCGAGGAATCTGATACTGGACGTGGCCTCTCCGATCACGTATTCGACTTTGGGGCCGCATATTCTGATGGAGTTAAAACTGGCGGAGTGATGCTTGCAGTAGGATCTCCTTCTCCCGAATATTCTACCGTCGGAGTAAGTGTCTTCGGTATGGGCGTCGCCTTCGATGCGTTCCAGGGATATGCGGAACAGTATTTCGAATCAGAGGACTCAGTGGACAACACGTCCAGCGGACGGTACCGGGAACTCCCTGGGATCAGGCAGTACCACGATATCTGGTACGACTTCTGGGACAGTACGGACGATGACAGCGTACGCGACGAACTGGAACCGTAATCGCATGTTTCCACGCTCCCGGTTCACCAGCTATGCCATCACTGTTTTGAGGTGACGGCGTACATCACCAGCCCCAGCACACCCAGCACCGGGTTGGCGCCAGCGATGAAGAACAGCACCAGTTCACCGATCAGCCCGGCACGCTTGTAGGCGAAGAAGCGGTACAGGAACACCGGGATCGGTGCAAGCAGGAGCACAAGTTCAAACGTGATCTCGGACAGTTCCTCCGCCTCGTACTCGGCAAGGTAGTCATCCGAAAGGATCGTTTCGATCTCCGCCATGATCTCCTCCTGTCCGTACCCGAGGAACACGACAAGAACCACCAGTGCAAGTATCGACCCAACGATACCGTACTGTGCAAATGCTATACCCAGACGATGGAGGAACCCCATATAGTTAGCATCACGCTGTCAGATTATAAGGGTTTGGGCACCTGCCACACCACCTCGTTTGAGAGAGTGACCTCATTCACCAGGTCATATATTTTAATATTTTCGCTCTGAATGTTGAGTAACGGATGGAAACACCCTTATGCAGTATCTGTCTTGAAAACGATGATATCCTCTGTAATGGATGCCGGGCCAAACTGGAAGATGGGGACATCACCCAGGAAGAAGTTGAGCTCTCCCGGCTTCTCACAGATCTCGCTGGACGTATCGAGAACCTTGAAGACGTTGAGATCAAGCACGCGATCCCGACCGCTGACGCCCTGGTCATCGTGACCGCGGAAGGTGACGGTCCGAAAGTGGTGGGACGGAACGGCCGTGTCGTGAAGAAGATCGCTGAACGGTTCGACAAATCCATCCGCGTCGTCGAGGACACCGGAGACCCCCACGAAGTCGTGGAAAAACTGCTTGCACCGGTCGAATACAAAGGTATCAACACGGTGTACAAGCCGGACGGCGAGGAACGAAAGATCGTCGTCGACGAACAGCAGAAACCACGCGTCCCCTTCACCGAGGACGAGTTCGAAGACCTGGTCGAACGGCTGACAGATGAACACCTCAATCTCAGCTTTGAATAACTCCCAGAAAACATATTTTTAAAGACGAAATTACCGGTTCTATACGTTGAATACTCATGGTAGACGCCCGGTCACGGATGGAGCAGAAGGACAGGTACGTCGCGGTCATTGATCAGGACCTGGTGACGGACGAGGTACGCGATATCGCGTTGAAGTACGACCCGCTTAACCGTTCAGGCCGTGGCGAAGGATTCCACATGACGGACGAGGGCGAGCTCCATATCGACGATGAGAATGTGATGGAGGAGCACAGGCTGATCGAGAAAAAGATCCCGAACGATGCCATCCAGATCCTGCGGTTGCCGGCGGAACGCGGGCAGCTCGTCCACCAGTACGGGCCGAACGGGTTCCGGCTGTACGAGATGCCGGCACCGGTTGAAGGCAAGGTCATCGGTCTGCTGGGCCGGAACGGTGTCGGAAAGTCCACCGCACTGAAGATACTTGCCGGCATGCTGAAACCGAACATGGGTCATGTCGATGAGGAGAAACACTGGGACGAGATCATCCAGGAGTTCCGCGGCACAGAGGTCCAGACCTACCTGGAACGATTGAAAGAAGCGGACATCCAGGCGGCATACAAACCGCAGCAGGTTGACATGATCCCCGACCAGTTCTCCGGGAACGTCCGCGACCTGCTGGAGGAGAACGATGAACGGGGCGTACTGGAACAGATAATGGAGACACTGGAACTGGTACAGATCATTGACCGTGACCTCACGGACCTGTCCGGCGGAGAACTGCAGCGGACCGCGATCGCCGCCACCATCGTCAAGGACGCTGACATCTACCTGATCGATGAACCGTCCTCCTATCTGGACGTGGGCCAGCGGCTGAAGGTTGCCCGTGCGTTACGTGACCTGGCTGAGGATACGCAGGTGATCGTCGTGGAGCACGACCTTGCAACCCTAGACCTGCTATCCGATAATATCCATATCCTGTACGGTGAATCCGGCGGGTTCGGTGTCGTCTCCAACCCGCTCAGTGTAAGAAAAGGCATCAACCAGTTCCTGGAGGGACTGTTACGCGGCGAGAACCTGCAGATCCGGGAGGACGCGATCGACTTCCTGACCCGGAAGGAACGGTTCGTACGAAAGGACACGCCGGTACTGGAGTTCCCGGCGCTGGAGAAATCGTTCGATACGTTCTCCCTTTCCGTGGATGAAGGCACGATATTCAAGGAGGAGGTGCTCGGCATCTTCGGACAGAACGCGCTCGGAAAAACCACGTTCGCCAGGATGCTGGCCGGTGCACTGGACCCGGATAATCTGGAATTGGACACGAACATCTCTATATCGTACAAGCCGCAGTACATCGAAACCGATTTCCCGGGAACGGTCCGCGACCTCCTTTCAAACGAGGTGGACATCTACTCGCAGGAGTTCAAGACACAGATCAAACGACCGTTCGACCTGGAACCGCTGTACGAGAACAACGTGAAGGATCTTTCGGGCGGAGAACTGCAGCGTGTGGGCATCGCCCTGTCACTGGCGCGGGAGGCGGACGTGTACCTGCTTGATGAACCGTCCGCATATTTGGACGTGGACCGTCGTGTGCAGCTGGCGAAGCAGATCCGGCGGTTCGTGGAGAAGCGGGAGACCTCTGTCATGGTGATCGATCACGACCTCTTACTGTTGGACTATGTCTCGGACCGGGCGATGGTGTTTGAAGGCGATCCCGGTGTGAACGGTGTCGGTCGGTCACCGGAAAACATCCGGGACGGTGTGAACCGGTTCCTGCAGACGATGGACATCACGTTCCGCCGCGACCCGAACACGGGCCGACCCCGCGCCAACAAACCGGGGAGCCAGAAGGATCGCGAACAGAAAACGTCCGGTGACTTCTACGCAAAGTAGCACACTATTCACACCGTTCTGGCATGACGCACATTCCCTGCCGATTTAAAAGTACATGGAACGGGTAAACCCCTGTATGCATAGAGGCCTGTTGATCACCGTGGTAATCGCCGCCGTACTGGCAGGCTGTGTTCACGGCACACCTGACGATCCGGGACCGGCTGAGGAAGCGGAGGCACCTGACGAGGCTGTGGAAGGTGACACGGATAATGACCTCGTGCACGTGGCCGTGGAAGATAATGCGTTCACACCTGAGACCATCCAGGCCGCACCCGGACAGGAGATCATGTTCCAGAACACCGGTCAGAACACGCATACCGTAACGATCCCGGATGCCGGCCTCGATCACGAGCTTTCACCGGGTGAGATCATCACGGTCACGATCCATGCCGAGGGTACGTACGATCTGGACTGCACGTTTCACGACGGTATGGACGGTGAGATCACCATCACCGGATGAATACCCTGCTCCCCGGCGCACACTGTTCGTTCTACACCGTACAGACACCCATTGATATAAAAGGAACAGGACGTCATACACGTTTCATGATGAACTCAAAACTTCTGATCGCGTTGCTCGTGGCTGTTGCCGTTGCCGGCTGCATCCACGACACCGATGACACGGGAGAACTTCCAAACGGGGAAGACGTGGTCGACAACGTGGACTGTCAGAATGACATAGACGCAGCACAGCAGGCATCCGCAGAGGCAGATGCCTGTACCGCCGAGTTTGCAGAGATGCAGTGTCCGCATGATGACACGATCACCTACGGCGCCACCGACGGCTGTGAGATCTCAGCGCTGGAAGCACGTGACTGGGAACGTGTCACTGCAGATGAAGATGAGACAGTGACCGACGAAACAGACGATGAAACGGACAACGGAACGGACGAAGCCGATGAGGATACGGATGAGACAGTGGACGATGAATCAGACGATGAGCTGGAACCGGTTCACGTCGACGTCGGTGACAACCATTTCACGCCGGACAGCATCAGTGCAGCACCCGGACAGGAGATCGTGTTCGAGAACGTTGGGAACAACGCACACACCGTAACGATTGACGGCACGGACTACGATGAGACACTTTCATCGGGTGAAACGGTCACAGTCACGATCGATGAGGAAGGTACCTACAGTCTCACCTGCTCATTCCATGCAGGACAGGACGGAACCATCACGATCGAGGCGTAACCCCGGTACCCCCACATTCCTTTTTTCCTTTTTTTTCTGAAACCAATGATTGCTACGCTGCACCCGTTGGGAGGAGGATGTTGATGATGGCGACAACGAGTCCTGCCAGTCCCATCCGTGCCGCGGCCCGGTACCAGATCTGGTCCGATATCGATGCCATGTAGGTCCCTGCAGCGGAGAGCAGGGTGATACCGATCAATACTGAAAGAACGGTGGACTCCAGCATGGTCAGGTAGATGCCGTGGAACAGGAACGGTATCAGCGGGAGCAGCATACCCAGGGTCGGGCCGAGACCGCTCATAACGGCGTTGATGGTCCGTGCGGTACGTTTCCGTGCCTGCAGTTCGGTCTCTGTTAGCTCGGTAAGCATCTGCTGTTCCACGTGTTTCAGCTCAGCCAGTTTTTCGGCCCGTTCGATCTCCCAGACACTCCAGACGCCGGAGGTTGCCATACCGACCGCGGCACCGGCACCGATCTTGATGACCGTTGACCCGTCTGCGATCCCGGTAAGGTACGCACCGACCGTGATACCAATACAGGTCAATGTCCCGTCAAACCCGTTGGAGATAAAGTACCGGCGGGAGATAGACTGTACCTCCTCCCGCTGGAACGTCTCCCGTATAGAACGTGCGTGTTCCGTTATCTGTGATATCATAGTAGGACCCAGTGGATGGTTCAGTCCTGCGGTGTCTTGCTCTCCTCGACGATGTGCTCTCCGCAGACGATCTCATCGATCGAGTGGATGCTCCCCCCCAGCTCCTCGAGCGTTGACCGAAGTTCCTCGTAATCGATATCGTTTCCTTCGACCGTGATCTTGATGTTCTGCACGGACTCATCGATCTCCACGAGGATAGCGTTTACTCCTTCTACCCCACCGCTTTTAGCCGAAGCCTGTGCGAACTCCAGGATAGACGGCTCGTGCGGTTTCAACACGTCCAGTACGATTCGTCTGATCGGTGCCACCGTTGATACCTCTCTAATAGTGTATGGAACAGATAGTATTAAAACTACATGCACGTGCTTCACCGCACACGGTCACGACCGGATACAGCGGCGCATAACTGTGCTACTGCACTAGTCGTATTCCCGCAGGGTGTGGCCACACTCCGTACATTTGAAGAAACGGGTCTCTGGCTCGTCCGCTGAACGCGTCTGCAGCATCCACCAGTATGCCTCCTGGTTGTCACACTCCTCACAGTCAAAGTCATCGGTCGTCGGGAGGTTGTCCGTATCCTTATCCTCTACATCGATGCTTTTCCGTTCCTCATCATTGGTCTCGGTGATCTTCAACCCATCCCCATCCTGTTCATGGGGTTTGCCACAGCTCCGACACTTGAAAGAGGTCTCCTGGCTCTTCTTCTCGGGCACGATCAGCCCACCACACTCTTCACAGTAATCCATCGTTCCTGTTCACCCTCTCGTAAATCATGCGTTTGGTCCGTAAGCCCTTAATATTAAGAAGGCACTGCATTTAAAGGTTTTCCTCCGGATGACGGGGTGTCGGCCAGCCACATACCCGCCACCAATATTTTTAAAGAGAAGCGGTTTTCGCAGCGGCCCCAGAACGGTACTTGCCCGGGACTACCGGCGGCCGCGCCGATTATCCTCACTCTTCGGCGGAACGATGAACAGGTAGTGTTTTTCGCCGCCGTCAAGCTCCTTCCGCAGTCGTTTCCTGATCAGGTTGCGAGGGTCCGGAAGCAGATCAACACGGTCATTGATATCTTCAAAGTCGTTGAACGGCTCCTCATCCCGCTCCTCGATGATCTTCCACATATGTTTCTTCCCGACACTCGGCAGCAGTTCCAGTGCGTGTTGCCGAGGCGTGAGCGGCGTTGATTCGTTGAAGAACTTGACGAACCGTTCCTCGTTCGCTTCAACAAGATCTTCCAGCACGTAATCCAGTTCAGCCTTCGCATTCTCCGTCAGATCATCTGAGGTGACCTTGCCCTTGATGTATCTGACATCCTCACGGTCACCGGACCCGATATAGACCTCGTCACCCGATGAGAGGTGTACGCCGTCACGCGGAACAACCTCTAACAGGTTGAAGTTTTCTTTACCGATCACCTGGGCGATCGGCTCGTTTTTCCCGGAGCGTTTACCATGCTGTAAAAAGTCTAACACAATCGCGTAATCATCCTTCACTGGGATCACCTGCTCAGTGCTCTTGCACGGAGCGAGAGAAGTCTATAATGTTGTCGATATCACTATCATCAAGCTTGATGCGTTCCTTCGAGAACAGTGACCGGACTTCAGGTTCTGTTTCCGGCAGGACATCGATGATCTTGATGATCTGATCGTCCGTAAACGTATCAAGCTCCTTCAGTTCGCCCACCAGCTCTTCAAGCGTACCCTCGTCCTCAACGGACACGTATTTCTGGAGGTGTTCGAGAGCGGTTCTCTGTCGGGGACCGAGATCTTCACGGTCACTCAGCTCGTTCAACACTTCCGTGGGCGAAATATTCTGCTTTGAAACAATTTCCATTATCGTATCACCTTTACCGGTACGTGAGTGTTACTGGTTTTGCGGCTTCAGATGTGCCGGATGGATGGTGAACTCCTTCTCCTTTCCACCATCCTTCACCGTCACGACAAAGCTCTGTCCCCGCTTCTCCTGGACGACTCCTGTTCGTCCGTGGAAACGTGGGTGCGGCATCCCTTTGTGGATAGATGGGTCTACCTTGATGACAACCTGCTGGCCTTCCTCAAAATCCTGCAGGTGCCGGGAGATGGTTCCAACGTGTCCACTCTTTTTGGACAGCTTCCGTCGGGTCTTCCGCCGCATACCTTTAGACTTCTGTGCCATAGCACTCACTCTTACAGTTAATTACGTGGAAACAGTTATAAATGACGTGTGTTCCATCACCTGCAGACGTACACCCCACACAGACACGGAACGGGGATACGGAGCATGTATACATCACCCCATACCCGACCCGTATAAAAAGGTTCGGTCTGAATCACGGAACCGTCCACAGGAGGACACACCACACATGGAACCCGACTACACGTTCGTAGAAGAGTACCATAAGGCACTGGACGCAGCAGTAGACGGCCTCCAGGAAGCAGGGTTCAAGACAACCGGATACGAGACTCGCGGCCTGAAGAAGAGACCTGACTTTCTTGATGACGCCGAACACGTGAAGCAGGAATTTGAACACACTATTTTCGGGTTGAAGTATGACGACCCGAAACAGATGGTGGCCGACTGCTACCGCAGGATCGTGGACAGTGACGATCCTGTCATCGGCGAACTCATCTTCCGGACCGGGTCCGGCGGAGAATTCATCCCGTACAACGGCCGATCATCAGGGGAGACACCGACCGTAGAATACCGGATCGGCGATGACAACGACCCATACTTCTCTGTATCCGCAGGCGAACTCCAGATCACGTACGAGTCCACCATTGAGTACCTTGCAACACTGGGCGAGGCCCTGCATGACGCCACCGACCACCCGGTGAGCCTCCCGGACACGGTTGAGGACGATCTGGGGATTGACCTGTACCGTGCACCACGGCAGGATACGATGCATCCTGATAACCGCATGAGTGATAACACAGCACCAGCAGCTGCGGACGACGACTGAACATTTTTTCTCCACACGCAGAACACGTTCGATCAGTACTCGATCCCGATAACATCCAGCTCGATACATTCCGCTTCCGTGCCCAAAAGCTGTGAAACACTTGGACGCGTCTTCTCCGCGTCACCGGAGATCAGTTCCTTGATGTAGGTCCCGGCCTCAGCGGCCACGGTAAGCTCGAACCTGTCCTCATCCACGCGCTCCCAGTCTACGCTGTGCACAGTACGTTCCCTCACCCTGTCCGCCCGCCGGTGTTCCACCCGGGTGGGTGTGGCCTGCTTCACAGTCCCCTCAATCTGGTCCAACCGTTCAAGCTGCTCGTCTGACACGCTGTCCGTGAGCTGGACGAGTGCCCGGTATGTCTTGTCTGCACGCCGGCTTTTCACTTCCTCCACCTTGTGCCGATCAGTGAACTGCATATCGAACACTTCCACCCTGTCACCGTACATCTCATTGACCTTGTCCGCCAGCTCCTGCGGGTCGAGGTTCCGCATCTCCGGTTCCACCAGTTCCAGCACGAACTCGCGTTTCCCCAGACATTTCGCGTCCACGTCTTCGCGGCCAGCCCCGTGGAACTTGGTCTCAACGGCTTTGGCTGCGCGGAGGAACGGTTCGGCCACGAGCTCTTCCACGCTCTCCTGGTACTGTTTCCCGGTCCAGTCACAGTCATCGCAACCCTTTCCACGGCAGTTGCCGCACGGCCACCTTGTCTGCGGAAGGTCCCGGGAATACTTGTTGTACTTGCCGTAGATGAAGATAGAGTTGACCTGCATCTCCACCCGGTCCTTCCCGATGTCCATGATCGCATTGATATCCGGCCGCTCGAAGTCAACGGTGACCTCCAGCTGCTCCTCGATCTGCTTCCCGATCAGCCGGTTGACCTCGCTCTTGATCGGCTCCACCCACTGGATGCCGACCTCCTCCCATAGCGCTTCCTCGGCCTCCACGACTTCTGCAGGCGGCCGACACCCGATGAGAAACGTGTCGAACTGGTACCGGTCAAGCGCATTCAATACACGGTTCACGTACCTGTCAAGCTCAACAAATAATCCGTCGCATAACCCACATCCTTCTCTCCCCGGTTCTTCATCGGGGATGTTGTCTCGTACAAACGATTCTTCGTCCAGGTCTTTTCCACGGTCGAGTCGGTCCCGGACAATAAGGCCTCGTTCCCAGTTCTCCAGTCCAAACCCGAGCCGGGCGAACTGTCTGCCGAGACAGTGATCGCACAGTCCATGCTCTGCAAGGATTGTCTCCGCCTTGTGCTGCACGTCCGTCACCGTCACCTCAGTCACCGCGTACCACTGACTATCAGCCCCATTCCTACATTTATATATCACGTCCAGCCCACGTCACGAGCTCCGGCACGAGGGAGCGAACACGACAGGAATTCTTATTAACAAAGGAAAACCATTGCTATGCTATGGCTGACCGTGACCGCAGGCACACGATGCGCGTATTGAAGGAGGAGGTCGAGAAACGGCTTGCATACGAGCAGACCGGCGTGTTCTCGAAAACCGAGATCCTGCGCTCCTTCCGCCACCACGTCGATAACAGTGTGAAGGCAGAAACCGCAGCAACCTACCACCGGAACGGCATGATCAGCCGCCGAAAATTCCTGAAACTGATGGGCTTCGGACTGGCCGGCGGCGTACTGGTCTCAGCCGGCATCGGAAAATTCATGGGGAAGAACATCTTTGATGAACGAACAATGACTCCAACAGGATACACGACACTCAGCGTCAGTGACGGAGACGATATCAGCGGCGCTCTCAACAGCGCGATGGGATCAGGCGAAACAGTCCGCATCCCCGAGGGAACATATTATGTTGAGGCAGACGCATTGGACTTTACAGGGTCAAATGCGGCGCTCATCGGTGAGGGCAGTGGCGTCACATTTGAAGACTTCAGCGGCCGGCCGACCATCCGGGCGGACGGCGGCGATGTACGGTACGAAAATATCTCTGTCATGGTAGACCCCGGTAGCGGATTCGCCATCGACGCACAGAACGGGACACTACAGTTCATCGGCTTCGACGCCATCACCACATCATACGATCCCAACGAAATGAACGGATTCCTCACTCGATTTGAAACCACCAACGGAAATTTCGTGTTCGAGAGATGCCAGATCGAGGGGTTCGCAGACAACGGCATCTACCTCGATCAAACACCGTACACCCTGAACGCACACGTGAACTGCTGCATACTGGTCAACAACAATATCGACCAGGTTCGGACCGGCGCCGGGACAGGCGACCCCCACCTCGTTGAAGGCTGCCTCTTTATACAGGACGAACCGATAACCCCGCACAGTGGCCAAGACGGCGCTCAAACTGGGCGCGGCGTCCGTCACCGCTATGACGGTAACGCCATCATCCGGAACAACGACTTCATCTACACGTGGAGCGGCGGCAGCTCCCCCATCGTCATTCACAGGCTAAGCGGCGGAACCGCCACACTTGAAAACAACCGCATCCGGTCAGACCACAACACACCAATTGCCTACGATACCAGCGGCGCCACCCTCGAAGGAAGCGGCAACCACCTCACCGGCGACAACACCGATGTCAGCGGAAACGTGGACCCCGTCATTGCATGCGCAGGCGACGGCTGCGACGCCCCTACCGAGGAGACGGAGTGTGGGGACACAGCCGCATTCGATACCACAACCGACGCCAGCGATGGCACACAGGTGTGTTAAAACGAGCATCTATATCGAGCAACTATTTCTGTCCCC
>JALDAF010000014.1 GCA_022729315.1 Candidatus Nanohalalkaliarchaeum halalkaliphilum
AGTGGTTCCCCATCATCGGCGACCCATCTGCGATCGCCTGGAACAACCCGGTCACCCAGTACTACCTGGAACACACCTACGAGGATACCGGGGTCACAAACACGGTCACCGCCGTACTCGCTGCATACCGTGGATTCGACACGTTCGGCGAGGCGATCGTCGTGTTCACCGCTGGCGTTGCTGCCTTGATCGTGCTGCACCGGGAGGTGTTCACCGGTGACTGATCCGAACAAGCAGCTGGTGGACCGGGACGACCTGTACGTGGAAAGCCAGATCATCATGACAACGGTCCGCGTCGTCGCACCGTTCATATTAACGTACGGCCTGTTCACAACGTTCCACGGCGCAAACACGCCTGGCGGAGCCTTCCAGGGCGGTGTTATCGTGGGAGCTACAGTACTGATGATCGCGTTCGCCTTCGGTATCGCCCCGACCCGGGACTGGATCAGGAACTCGGTTGTGGTCAGCCTGTTCGGTGTCAGCCTTCTCACGTTCGGCATCCTCGGGGCGGGCGGCCTCATCTTCGGCGGCAGCTTCTTCGACCACGCAATATTCACTGTTATCGGCTTCGAACACGGCGTGAAATGGAGCATGGAACTGTTCGAGATCGGTGGTATCTTCCTGATCATCGTCGGCACCATCATCGGCCTGTTCTTCGTGATGGCATCCGGCGACCGCCTCCACCAGATGCGGGGTGAGACACAGTGATCGGCATATCCACATCCAGCCTCGTAACCGTGCTGACCAGCCAGTACGCGTACGTCCTGTTCGTAGCCGTGATGGGGATCGGCCTGTACATGATGATCGCCAGTCCCAACCTGGTGAAGAAAGTGATCGGGCTGAACATGTTCCAGACAGCGATCTTCCTTTTCTTCGTCTCCACCGCATACGTCACGGACGGCCGGGTACCTGTCGTGGACGGATCCGGGGAAACCCTGTACGCCAGTCCACTGCCGCACGTCATCGTATTGACAGCGATCGTTGTCGGCGTGGCACTGACCGCGGTCGCACTCGCACTGATCATCCGCATATACGAGGAATACGGCACCCTTGATGAGACCGTGCTCCGGGAGGTGATGGCCAGTGAATCCTGACTGGATCCTGCCCGTCCTCATCCTCCTCCCATTCCTGGCCGCCCCGCTCCCACTGGTCCTGGGACGCATCCACCGGCTTGGCCGCCTCACCGATGCAGGCTGGTACATCGTT
Organism: Candidatus Nanohalalkaliarchaeum halalkaliphilum; assembly: GCA_022729315.1. GTDB lineage: Archaea > Nanohalarchaeota > Nanosalinia > Nanosalinales > Nanohalalkaliarchaeaceae > Nanohalalkaliarchaeum > Nanohalalkaliarchaeum halalkaliphilum. The sequence continues at coordinate 1,207 of JALDAF010000014.1, forward strand.
GGCGCCGTCCTTACACTGGAAGCAGCGCTCGCCGCATGGCTAGCCCACAGCGTGTACACCTCCAGCAGCATCATCTACCAGGTCGGCGGCGCCACACTCAGCCGTCCGGACACGTTCGCCATCGGCATCGAACTCCTTGCCGACGAAATGGCCATGATCCTTGTTCTCATGATCGCACTGGTCGCACTCGGCTCCCTCTCATTCGCGCGGAACACGGACTGGCATACGAACGCATTCTACAGCGGATACCTCCTGATAACCGGTGGCCTCATGGGCATGGTGCTCACCCATGACGTGTTCAACCTGTTCGTATTCATGGAGATCACCGGGATCGCAACATACGCACTCATCTCCAGCAACCGCACCGGACGGTCCGCGGTCGCCGCACTCAAATACCTGCTGATCGGTACGGTCGGCGCCTCCCTCTACCTGATCGGTGTCGGCTACCTGTACATGGCCACCGGTACACTGAACATGACCGATCTCGCCCAGGTATTGGCTGGCGAAGGCTTCATCGATGACCCACTGTACGGCAACCCGCTGGTCCGCACCGGATTCGCGTTCATCGCCGCTGGACTTCTCATCAAGGCCGCCATCTTCCCGCTCCACACGTGGCAGCCCGGTGCATACGATGCGGCACCGGACGACGTGACCACGTACGTTGCAGCACTCGTCTCCACCGCGGGCGCGTACGCACTGGCGCGCATCACGTTCACCGTGTTCACACCAGCATTCTTCGCCGTCAACCCGATCGCAGCCGAAGCGTTGATCGGTATCGCCTCGCTCAGTATCGTGGCCGGAAGCCTGCTCGCCGTCTCACAGCGGAAGGTGAAACGCATGCTCGCATACTCCTCCGTTTCACAGTTCGGTATCATCGTGGCCGCGTTCGGTGTCGCCGCCCATCCTGCCGGCAATCCGCTTGCACTGGTCGGCGGTGTCATCCATCTTGCCGGACACAGCCTGATGAAGACCGGTTTGTTCCTGGGTGCCGGCATCGTCGCTGCCCGGTACGGCATCCGTCGTGTCAATGAGTTCGCCGGGCTGGCACAGCGGTTCCCGATCGGAGCCGGTGCACTCGCCGTCCTCGGTATCGCACTTGTCGGCATCCCGCCGTCCATCGGGTTCATCGGGAAATGGTATATCGCCGTGGGATCGGTCCAGTCCGGGATCTGGCCGGTCGCCGCCCTCATCCTGTTCAGCACGATGCTCACACTGCTGTACGTCGCCCGCCTGCTGGAAACCATGTACCACACACCAGGAAATCATACGAACGGCGAGGTCGCCGCCCGGTTCCAGGAGTACGAAACACCGGCAACCAGCATGCGGACCGCGGCCCTGGTCACCCTTATCGCTGCAACCATGATCGCTATCGTGCTCGGGTTTGCCGGACAACCGTTACACGACCTGCTGACACCATTCACGACGGAGGTGTTCCCTGATGGGTGACCCGGTCGTGATCGAATCGGTGCGGCCGCTCGCCGCGGTACTGGTCTCCGCAGTCGCCGTACTGCTGATCGTGGCGTCACACCGCCGACCGAACATCCGTGAAGGATGGTCCGTGCTCGCCGCAGTCGTCAAGTTTGGTATCGTGGCCAGTATGATGCCAGGGGTGCTTGCCGGAAACGAGTACCGCTGGTCGATGGGTGAGTTCGTTGCCGGCATCGAGTTCGCGCTCCGCGCCGATATGCTGGGCATGCTGTTCGCGGGACTGGCCAGCCTGCTCTGGATCTTCACCGCGTTCTACACCGCCGGCTACATGCGCGGACTGAACGAACCACACCAGACACGGTTCTTCGCCGCGTTCGCCGCCAGCCTCTCCACGGCCATGGGTATCGCGTTTGCAGAAAATTTGCTGACCATCTTCATCTTTTACGAGCTGCTGTCCCTGGTCACCTACCCGCTGGTCGCGCATAACGATGATGATGAGGCACGGGCCGCGGGCCGCAAATACCTGGCCTACACGTTCTTCGGTGGCGGCGTCCTGGTGCTTGGTGGAACCGCGCTGGTGTACTGGCTGACGGACACGGTGACGTTCGGCGAGACAGCGGCTGAACTGGCGGCAGCCGACCCCGTACTGGCACAGGCCGCGTTCCTCCTGCTCATCTTCGGGTTCGGCACCAAGGCAGCCATCATGCCATTCCACTCCTGGCTTCCTGACGCGATGGTGGCACCGACACCGGTCTCCGGTCTGCTGCACGCCGTGGCCGTGGTGAAGTCCGGCGCGTTCGGCGTGGCCCGTGTCATCCTGGAGGTGTTCGAACCGGAGCTGACCGCGGAACTCGGGGTACATGTCCCGATCGCTGCACTGGCCGCGTTCACGTTCATCGCCGCCTCGTTGATCGCGCTCCGGAAGGACCATTTGAAGCAGCGGCTTGCGTACTCCACGGTCTCACAACTGTCCTACATCGTGATGGGTATCGCATTGCTGACGCCGTACGGCATCGTGGGCGGACTGTTGCACATCCCGGCGCACGCGTTCATGAAACTAACACTGTTCTTCTGCGCCGGCGCCATCCACGTCGCCACGCATACGGACCATATCAGCAAGATGGCGGGTATCGGGAAACGGATGCCCTTGACGATGACCGCGTTCGGTATCGCCGCGGCCGGTATGGCCGGCATCCCGTTGCTGGCCGGGTTCGTGAGCAAACTGTACATCGTGATCGGCAGCATCCACATGACCGACAGCGGGATGGCGATCGGCGAACCGGCTGTTGCAGGACTGGTGTTTGCAACGGCACTGATCATCTCCGGTATCCTGAATATCGCATACTTCTGGCCGGTGGTGTACACCGCGTTCTTCGAAACGGAAGACCGGCATGACCCGAAACCGATTATCGATGCCTCACTCGGCGGCGAACACAACGGAAATGCGCATACGATGCACGATGAAGCGGACGACCACGGGCATGGCGACCACCACGAAGGCGCACCCGCTGGGGGATGGGAACAGCGGATGCCGTGGAACGAGACCACCTGGCTGATGCTGGCACCGATCGTGGTGATCGTGACCGGTGCAGTACTTCTTGGCACCGTTCCGCACCATACGGTCTTCCTCGAACTGGCGATCAACGTTGCCGAGGCATCGACCGGGATGGAGGTGAGACCGTCACCATGATCGAAACGCTTACCGTGCCCCCAGCAGTCATCGTGCTGATTGCAACTGTCGCGGTGGCAGTCCTTCCACGGAAACTCGGCCATGCAGCTGGTGTCCTGTCGCTTCTGTGGGTTGCCGTGATAGCACTGTTCCACGACCACGGCACGTTCTTCCAGTACACGGTGTTCGGCGTGTTCGACGTGGCGCTGTTCGTCGTGGATGATTTCACGGCCAGTATCGGGTTCGTGTTCGGTGTGCTTGGAGCCGCGGCGGTGCTGTACGCATACGCGAGTGAAACGCCGAAGTTCACGTCCGCGATCGCCCTGAGTTACGTGGCGTCAACGCTTGGAGTGGTGTTCGCCGGTGACTGGCTGTCCCTGATATTCTTCTGGGAGCTGATGGCGGTGACAAGCACCGTGCTGGTGTGGAGGTACGGCGGGGAGGCGGTGCGCGCCGGCTACCGGTACGCCGTGTTCCATGGTATCGGTGGCAGCCTGTTCCTGTTCGCCGTGATCTGGCATTACGCCGTGACCGGGTCGATGCTGTTCGGTGGAAGCGGGTTCGCCACGGGCTGGCCGCTGATCCTCGCCGTGCTCGGGATCGGTGTGAACTGTGGGTTCGTCGGGCTGCACACGTGGCTGCCGGACACGTATCCGCGCCCACACTTCGCTGCATCCGTCTTCCTGTCAGTGTACACAACCAAGACCGGTGCATACGTCCTGTATCGGACCCTTCCACAGGGGGAGATGGCGCTGGCGATCGCGTACATGGGGGGACTGATGGCAGTGTACGGCGTTGTGTTCGCCCTGCTGCAGCACGATATGCGTGCCCTGCTCTCGTACCATATCCAAGCACAGGTCGGGTACATGATCGCCGGTATCGGGATCGGCCTCTACATCGGGGGAGAAGTGTTGAACGTCGGCGTGGGCGGAGCGATCGGCCACCTCACCAACAACATACTGTTCAAGTCCCTGCTGTTCATGGCTGTTGGCGTGATAATTTATCGCACCGGACAGAACGACCTGTACAAGCTGGGCGGGCTGTGGAGGGTGATGCCCCTCACTTTTGCCGCGTTCCTGGTCGGAGCACTCTCCATCACCGCGATACCCGGGTTCAACGGCTTCATCAGCAAGGGCATGATACTGGACGCGGCCCACCCCAAGTACTTCGGCGGAGGGAGTGAACCCCTGTACTGGATGCTGAAGATCGGGGCGGTCGGCACGTTCCTCTCCTTCATCAAGCTCGGGTACTACGCATTCTTCCACGGACCTGTTTCTGACAAAATCCAGAACAATGTGCGGGACGCGACCCGCGGCCAAACACTGGGAATGGCCACGCTCTCCGTGTTCTGCCTCCTGTTCGGCGTGTGGTGGACCGGGTTCACCGGTATGCTGCCGTTCGTGGATCCGGCCAGTCTGACACCGTACAGCGCCGGCCACCTAACGGACGCGCTCCTGCTGGGAACGATCAGTTTCATCGGGTTCTTTATCATCCGGAAACCCCTGTCCAGCATGGGACATATCCATGACGTGGACGTGGTCCTGTACCGGGAAACGTTCTACCTGACCAAGTACGTGACATACCTGGTCACGGACAGCTTCAAACAGGTGGACCGGATGGGTGTGTCCTCCGTCCGAACAGTCTACTGGATCGGCGCCAACCCCGTTCAGGCCGTAGAAGACCTCAGAAACATGCTTCCAGCGTTCCTGGCAGGACTGCTGCCGGAGCAGGGCGAGTCCCCATCACGCGCCTACCTCCGTCCCGGAATCGGCACATCAATCCTCATCCTGACCGGTGTGCTGACAGTGATATTGATACTCGTTCTATGACCCATCACCTGACAAGAACAGTTCTTTTCATCCACTGCTTACCGGGATATCGAAAAAGTTACTGCTGTGAATCCAGGTACCGGCTGATTGCCTTGTAATTTCCACGATCTGCCTGAAACACTTTCTCAAGCTGTGCCATACTGTCTACGGTTTCTCGCACTTCATGGATACTGGACAATCCTCCAACAGTGTACTCCCGCCTTCCCGTATTGAGGTTTAACGCATATTCTCCTCGACTTACCCTGATAGACCCATTGACTTCATCTTCGATACTGTGAAGATCGCGAGATGCCCGTTCCACATCTCCATCGTACTCCTTATCTGCGATGTCTTTAATCTGATCCCACACGTCAGCTGCCATGCCTTACATGTCTCCACATCACTCTTAAATGCCCCCGAGTTATTCTCAGTTTTAATCAGATCGTTACTCCTACTCACCGCAGGATGCCGTTTACCCGGTATCCGTACCGATACACGGCATACGGTGAAGGGTTTAAGTTTCCGTATATACCATTGGAATATATGCGCCGTACGGTCCGCAACGCACTGCTCCTCTCCACCGTGTTCCTGCTACTTCTTGGCGTTGCCACAGCCGCCCCGGAGGTCGTCGACTACTCTGTCGAGCACGTTGACGGGACGGAGCCGGATATGGACGAAATCTACGTCGAAATCGATCAGCAGGATCCGTACGTGTTCAACATCGACCTGAAGACGCATGAGGAGGTCGAAACGGATCTCCGGACGGAGGAGTATCCGCTTACCACCTCGTTTGAGCTGGCGTCGGTCGGTGCAGATGCATCGACCACGTTCGAGGTCGAGGTTGTCTTCGACGATTTCATGCCACGGTTCCTCATCGGTGCCGGAGATAACATGGACTGGGAGCGCGACTACCATGACGACGGCCAGGTTACAGCAACGTTCACGGCGCAGCCCATCGAACACCAGCGGATGCTCGGCTCCCATGAGATACATGACTGGCCGGCAGGAGATGACGACCGTGCGGACTGGGCGATAGACCGGCATGTTGGCGTACTCATCTCGAATGCAGAACGCCAGGACGGCCGGTTCTTCAAGGAACGGGTCAACGGCACGGTCATCGGATCTGACGGCATGTCCATCGGCACACCCGATCTCCGCCGCGACGTGGCAGGGAACGAGCAGCTCGTGGTCCCGGTGGCCGGACCACACTACACGGTGGACGGCACCCGGAACGATGACGGGCTGTACTACACCATCCTCCCGGAGAGCACGGTCGAGATGTGGAACGTGACCGAGCCGGACGACCTTGAAGCATGGTACGACGGCGAATCCGCAGACTTCACCGCAGAATGGCTGGACGACGACCGGATCATCATCGAGATGACTCCCAGTTACTCGGCGATCGAGGTCGCTGTCGGGCAGGAACTGCTGGACGTCCCACTCTGGCAGGAGACTCTCCTCACGTTCTGGTACCAGGCCCGCACCGCGTTCATCGCCGGCATCCTGATTATTCTAGCAGTACTGTCCGGTATCGGCATCAGTATCAGGCGGCGTCTTTCCTGACTGCACAGTCTCCACCAAAGGCTGAATAATTACCGCATAGGAGCTTGTGCGCCTTCGTTAAAAACAATAAAAAGTTTACGTATCCATGGGATGTTCTGATGGGGGAGAGTACTGCATACGAAGACCTTTCACGGGAAGAACTGGTTGAAGTTGTTGTTGAACTGGAAGACCAGCTTGGCAGGATGGAGCAGACTGCGAAGAAGGTGAAGGCTGACTTCGAGAACTATAAGAAGGAGCAGCCGGAGCGGAAGCACCGGTGGCGGGAACGTGCGCAGAAGGATCTGGCGCAGGAACTGATACAGGTATTGGACAACCTGGAGCGTGCCATCATGTCAGCGGACGGGGAAAACACGACCCTGCTGCAGGGCGTGGAGATGGTGGCGGATGAACTGTATAACACGCTGGCCGAACGCGGCCTCCAGCGGATTCACCCGGACGGTGACACATTCGACCCCCGGATCCACACCGCGGTCGACACCACCCACCATGAACAGGACAACATCGTGGTCGAAACACGGCGAAAGGGGTATATGTATAATGACAACGTCATACGTGAAGCGGAAGTGGTCGTTGGGAAAAATAATGATACTGGAAACGAACATACTGGAAACGAAGACGAACCGGTTGAAGCGAAGAACTGACATGGGTACCAATACCAGAGGTGAACACCAACTCGAAACTCCTGGAGAGGAGTTTCTGCGATTTCGATCACAAAGGTGAACGAAAATGAGCAAGATCATCGGCATCGACCTGGGAACAACACGGAGTGCAATGGCGACGTTCAAACACGGCGAACCAGAGATCATTGAGAACAATGAGGGTGAACGCGTCACACCGTCAGTCGTGGCGTTCGATGACGGGGAACGCCTGATCGGACGGCCCGCAAAGAACCAGCTGTTGACGAACCGGGAGAACACGGTGAAATCCATCAAGCGCCACATGGGTGAGGACTACAAGACCGAACTTGAGGATGAGGACTACACGCCGCAGGAGATTTCTGCCATGATCCTGCAGAAACTGAAGCAGGATGCAGAAGCCAAGCTGGGCGGTGACGTTACGAAGGCGGTTATCACGGTTCCAGCGCATTTCGATGACACGCAACGGCAGGCCACCAAGGATGCCGGTGAGATCGCCGGACTTGAGGTGGAGCGTATCCTGAACGAACCCACCGCTGCCGCGCTCGCATACGGTTTGGAGGATGACGTAGATAAGACGATCCTGGTGTACGACTTCGGTGGCGGCACGTTCGACGTGACCGTGCTTGAAATAGGAGATGATGTGTACGAGGTCCAGGCCACGGAAGGGATCAACGACCTCGGCGGTGACGATTTCGACCAGCGGATTGTGGACTGGGTGCTGGACAGGTTTGCAGACGACAACAGTATCGACCTGTCCACGAACCCGGAGGCGATGCAGCGGATCAGGGAGAAGGCCGAGGAAGTAAAGAAGGAGCTCTCCTCCCGGAAACAGGCCAGGATGAACATCCCGTTCATCCACCAGGAGGACGGTGAAACGTATAACCTTGATTATGAGTTGACACGCAGCCAGTTCGAGGACCTGGTGCAGGATCTGATCGACAGGACGGAGCAGCCGACCACCAAGGCACTGGACGATGCCGGCGTGTCCACGGGTGGACTGGACGAGGTGATCCTGGTCGGCGGCACCACCCGCATCCCGGCGGTCCGGGAGAAGGTGGCGGATATCACCGGCATGGAGCCTGACCAGTCCGTGAGCCCGGACGAGGCCGTGGCACTGGGAGCATCCATCCAGGCCGGCAGTATCTCCGGTGAAGCCGACGACATCCTGCTCCTGGACGTGGCACCGCTCTCCCTGGGTGTCGAGGTGCAGGGCGGGTTGACGGAGACACTGATCGAGGAGAACACGACGATCCCGGCCGAGGAAACGAAAACCTTTACGACGGCGCAGGACAACCAGTCCGTTGTCACGGTGCACGTGGTGCAGGGTGAGCGTGAGATGGCGGCGGACAACAAATCGCTTGGCCAGTTCAACCTTCAGGGTATCCCACCGGCACCGCGCGGCCATCCGCAGATCGATGTCACGTTCGAGATCGATGCGGACGGCATCCTGAACGTGGCCGCGGAAGAACAGCAGAGCGGCAAGGAAGCATCGATCACGATTCAGGACGCGGCCCGGCTTGACGATGACGAGATCGAGGAGATGAAGGAAGAGGCCGAAAAACATGCGGAGGAAGACGAGAAGAAACGGGAGCTGATCGAGGCCAAGAACCGTGCCGACATGGTGGTCTCCCAGAGCCGGGACCAGCTGGAGGAGCACGGCGACCAGATCGATGATGAGACCGTGAACGAGATCGAGGCCAAGATCGAGGCACTGGAAGCGGCCCGTGAAGAGGCGGACAACCCGGACGAGGATCCGGAGAAGATCCGGACCCATATCGAAGAAGTGCAGCGGGCGATGCAGGAGATCGGCAGGCAGATGTACGGCGACCAGTCCGGTCCCGGCACCGGGTTCGACCCATCCCAGATGGATCCGGAGCAGATCAAGCAGGCCGCTGAAAACATGGGTGTCGACCCGTCAAAGGTGGATCCATCCAACTTTGAAGGTGCCGATGAAACCCTGAACATGGATGACGATGACGTGGTGGATGCGGACTACGAGGAAGTGGATGAGGAATAGGGTATGGTCGCTGAGATCCACAGCCTTAACCCGGAGGATATCATATCTGTACTCCAGAAATACCGTGATCCCCCGGACAGTCCAGTACCAGAGGAGTATGCGGAACTCCGGTTGCATGAGTCCGGATGGTTCCGTGCAAAGCGACAGGAGAAACATGATGATTACGAAGAGTGGACAGGGCAACTGACAGCGGATCGGACGGAACAGCTATTTCACGAACTGTTGCGTGACATCCAGTCAGACCCGGATACTGGAGGTTATTACGATGCATGGCAATCCAGTATCCTCATCGTAGAGTACGAACTACCGCCGATCACCGGCCCGTCCACACACGATCATGCAGAATACGCAACCAACCTATCATATAGACCCTGTATACTCGATAAATCTCCTCGAGAACCGCTTACAGAGACTGGAAACACAATAAACCGCATATACCGGAACGCACTACACCACAGAGACTAACCATGCCAAAAGAATACTACGAGATCCTGGGCGTGTCAGAGGACGCGTCGCAGGAGGAGATCAAGAAGGCGTACCGGAAGAAGGCGAAAAAGTATCATCCAGACGCGAATTCTGATTCTGCGGATGAGGAGAAGTTCAAGAAGATCAACAAGGCGTACGATGTGCTGAGTGATGAGGAGAAGCGGCGAAAGTATGACCGGTTCGGCGAGGCCGGCGTCAACGCAAATGCCGGTCACGGCGGCGGGTTCGGATCGTTCCAGGAGATCTTCGAGCAGATCTTCGGCGGTGGTATGGGTGGACGCAGGAGTGAGCGCGGGCAGCACATGAAGATCCCGGTCACTGTAACACTGGAAGAAGCGTACCAGGGCGTGGAGAAGACGTTCAAGGTGGAGCGGCAGAAACAGTGTGACGCCTGCAACGGGTCGGGCGGTGAAGGCGGCAGTACAACAGCCTGCAGTACGTGTGGTGGCCGCGGACGGGTGCAGGCCGTGCAGCGGACCCCGTTCGGCCGGGCGCGGACCGTGCAGGAGTGCGGTGACTGCGGTGGCCGGGGAGACGTTCCGGATACACCGTGTACTGACTGTAACGGGGAAGGCGTGAAGAAGATGGAGGAGACGCTGACGATTGATATCCCTGCCGGGGCGGAGACCGGGAAACGGCTCCGTATCCGTGGAAAGGGGCACGAAGCACGGAACGGTGATGCCGGACACCTGTACGTGTTCGTAGATGTGGAGGACCATCCGGAGCTGGAGCGGCGGGAGGACGACCTGTTCACCACGGTCCGTGTCGGCGTTGGCGATGCCGCGCTTGGCTGCGCCGTGGAGGTCCCGACCGCGGACGGGTTTGTCAGTGTGACGATCCCTGCGGGAACACAGCCCGGGCAGGTGTTGCGGGTGGAGGGCAAAGGCATGCCGACCGGAAGCCGGTTCGGCAGCAGTTACGGCGACCTGTACGTGAAAGTGGATGTGCACATCCCGAGCAATTTATCGGATGAACAGGAATCCGTGTTCGAAGAGTTGAAGGAGCAGCCGGAGAACGAGAAAAGCTTCTTCGAGACCGTGAAAGATATCGTGACATAGCCTGGTTGACACCGGTACCCCGCATGTAACAGGAATAGGGTTATGCTTCGTTGTAGATCGTGACGCTGTCCGGGATATCAGGGGTCGTCCCTGTTTTGTAGTCCATGAGCCGTGACTCGCCACCCACCGTTCCCGCGACGATGATGGCACCGGGCTGATTCACTTCCTCAAGCTGTTCGACCGTTCGGTACGCCAGTCCCTCCCCGATGCGTCTCGTGCTCGTCCCGGTTCGCTCATTATCCGCTGTGGTATGGTCGTGGTCCCCGCCACATGCATGATAATCAAGTTGATGGGTATCCCGGTCATAGCGGTCTCCGTCATCCTGCTCATCATAGGATCGGCCAGGTTCAAGTTCGATAACGTATAACTCTGCTCGATCGAAGAAGTCCATCGATTCTGCAGCGGCTACTTCCCGGTCCACCGTAAGCGGGTTCTTCCCCAGGACCTCCCAGTACTCCTCATCAAACCCGAAATCCTCCAGTATCCCCATACACACGCCTCCAGATGTTCTCTTCAGCGCCACATATTTTTCAAAGTAATTGACCCTCAACCGTGGAAAACGTGGAGAGCAGTGATGGGGTCTGCAGATTCAGTCGTCGGTTACATGGTATTGCCAGGTACAGTGGTTGTCCCCACGTGCCTGACAGGTTTTCTCGGTGACCGATATATCTCGGGGATGCCGTGCAGCGAAAACGCCTTCGAGATATGCGGACTCAAAGATGCAGGCAGGATAGACAGTTGTGCGGCGGTGTTCGCGGAGACCCCGAGCGGTCATCGAGTCAGTGATCTGAATCGAAAAGGTGGGTGCCGTTTCGTTGTCGAGGTGTTCCAAAAGTTCCTGGACGGTGACCGAGGTTCCGTCCACCGTGATTTCGTCGATCGTGTAGTATCCTACATGTTCCCATAGCGTGATGAGACGGGAGTACTCCTCCGGACTGCAGTCGCTGACCGCGGTGCCGTGGCGGATACCGAGTTCCCGGTATGTGTCGTGGCCGCTTCGTATCGCGCTCTGGCCCAGCGTATCCATAAGGCCTGTGATGATGGAGCCCCATGCCTCTATGAGAAACGGGAACGTGGGGACACCCATCAGTTCCAGACCATCGGATCCCAGCTCAAGCATCTCGTCTGCGGAGGGATGTTGTGATACGTAGTCGCGGAGCATGTCATCGACCTGTTCCGGAGAAACCGTGTCTCGTGCTGCATCCTCCGGGAATGTGACTTCCTCGGAAAGTGACGTGAACGCCTTCACTGCCTGCCGACCGCGTTCTCCGAGGCCGAAGACGTAGAGGCAGTAGTCATCTCCCTTCCCCTCACATCGTTTCTCCTCCATGTACACGGGCCGGTCCAGCAGTTGTTCGAAGACACCCTGTGCAAAACAGGGTTCGAAGATACAGCAGGGAAACGTCAAATCCAGACCGATACTTTTCACGCCATGGGTCTCCGACGCGTTCCGAATCGGGGCAACGATCAGCTCATCGTCGTCCCGAATCTCTGTTCCGACATCCTCTATGCGTCGCAGGTCTTCCACGGTGCCGGCCAGGAGATACGGTGCGTTCGCATACCCGATATCACTGTAAAAATCGAAGATCCTCCCCTGCTGTTCCGGTGAAAACAAGTATTTCAATAGCTTCCCGTGGCGGCTGCCGACTTCCCGGTACACGTCCTGTATCGGTTTGATCACTGCCGGCCCGTGCGCACCGACAAGTGCCTGGATCAACGCACCCCACATCGGATCCGTGGATGGCACAACATCGATCCCTCCGGCCAGCCACAGTCTGCCATCATCCACGGTAAGGAACGAGGACATGTCCGAATCCTCATCCAAATACCGGTTCATCTCCCTACGGATCCGGAAGATACGCCGGGCGGATTCCAGATACCACGACACTGTATCGACCACGCCCATAACCAGAAACATAGCGTACTGCGTTGAAATAACTTCCCTTCTACTGAAACGCCGTCGTCCCGCCACCAAAAACTAATCCTCCATGTCCAGTAGTTCCTCTACCTCGAACGCTTCACGGTCCTCTTCACCACCGGTTCTGCCAAGAAGCTGTTGGATCCAGTTCCGCACCGATTCAAGCATAGGAGGACATTGGCGGTTCTGGTGTAAAAGCGTTACGTTTCTGCAGGCCGGATCCGTTTGATGTGGCCATCATCGGTCAGCACGTACAGCGCACCGTTGCTGAACGCCACGTCCCGGATCCGGTTGGAGACGTCGTAGTCCGTGTTGACGTAAAATATTTCCGTGTCCTGTACACGCTGACTACGGTCCAGCACTGTACGGTGCACCATGCTTCCCCGGAGCCCAGCAGTGAACAGGCTGTCCTCCCATGCGTGACCACCCTCGGTGAACGTGACACCAGCCGGGGCAAGCGTCCACTCGTCGATACAGGCAATCGGTGACGTGGTGGTGCCGTCAACGGTCACGTGTCCCTCATATGGCTGGTCGCATTTCTCTGCTGGCCACCCGTAGTTTTCACCGGCCTGCAGGTGGTTGAGTTCGTCGTGGCGCCACGGCCCGTGCTCAGAGATGAACGGTTCGCCAGTTCCCGGATGAAAGTCAAGTCCCTGGACGTTCCGGTGCCCGTTCGTGTAGACCGGTGAATCGGTGAACGGGTTGTCGGCAGGGATGGAGCCATCCATGTTGATGCGGAGTGTTTTGCCGCCGAGGAAGTCAAGGTCCTGGATGCGTTCATGTTTCTCCGGATCGTTCGTGTAGCTGTACCCGGCATCACCAGTTGTCGCCCACAGCCGACCGTCCGGGCCGATGGCGAGCCGGCCGCCGGAGTGGATGGCACCACCCTCGATCTCATCCAGGAGGATCTGCTCGTCCTGCAGCTGGTTGTCCTGGAACGTGAACCGGGAGATCCGGTTATATATCAGTTCAGGATCCTCCGCAGGCTGTGCGTCCCGGTCGTAGTAGTACAGGTAGATGTGCCGGTTCTCATCAAAGTCCGGGTCGGCGGCGACACCGAGGAGGCCGGACTGCTGGAGTGCTGCTGTCGCATCCAGTTCTGCCGTTTCCAGCATGTTGCCAGTGTCAGCATCGTACAGGGTAACGGTCCCGGCCTGTTCTGTGACCAGGAACCGGTTCTCATCGATGAACGTCATATCCCATCCGTTGCTGGTTCGGATGTCCAGCAGTTCCACGTCCAGGTCTTCGTCCGTCATCGGTACCGGGACATGGTTCTCATCATCCGTTATCATCGTCACGTCTTCTAACCCGTCCGTGGTCCGTTCACAGGCTGCCTCATCCTGGACTCCGGCTGGGGTTGAACAGTCCACGGTTTCCGTGATCGTGTTCCTGATACACGACTCGTTGGAACAGTCCCATACCTCCTGAACATCCACGTCCGGGTCGATCGGCTCTCCATTGTCATCCGGGTCAATCGCCGCTCCATTGTCATCCGTAGCATCCGGACCGGTCAGCAGCAGGATGGCTGCAATACCGAGCACGATCACGATACCGAGAACTAGCAGCCAGTAATACTGTCCGGAACGGTGTCGTTTCACTGTATCGTCCACGGTACACTTGACAACTCCGACTTTAAAGGGTTGGCAGTCCTCTCACGTGACGGACCCTGTCTGCACATAGTTCCAGTCCCGTACCATATCGTTACTGGGGAATCCGATGGGTCAGCCAGTCAACCTGTTAAGGCCTGCAGCAAGCAGGAACATGCCGAGCATGGTGAGGACGATGGTGCCGCTTGGTGGCAGGTCGGCGTAAAAGGCGATCGTGATCCCCGCGATCATCGCGGTGACGCTGCTGCCGACACCGACCGCCATCGCTTCCCTGAACGAGTCCGATAGCTGGAGTGCGGTCATGGGCGGGATGACGATCAGGGCTGTCACCAGCAGGATGCCGACGGCCCGCACGCCGACCACCACGCTCAGGGCAACCAGCACCATCATCACCTGGTTGATGATATCGATATCTGTCCCCTGCAGCCGTGCCAGATCCTCGTTGAACCCCATCAGCAGCAGCGTATCATAGAAGTACACGACGAATCCCACGACGATCACTGTGACCCCGCCGATCAGTGCAAGGTCCTGAACACCCAGTGAAAGGATGCTGCCGAACAGGTAGGAGAACAGGTTCGCGTTGAAGCCGCGAGCATACCCGATGATGGTTACAGCAACCGCCATCCCGGCCGCGTACGTCAACGCGATAGCTGCGTCTCCATACACCCGTGTCTTTGCGACAAGCCGGCGGATACCGAGCGAGGCCGCGACTGCAACAGCGATCATGGCATACACCGGGTTCATGTTGAACAGGAATCCGACAGCGACACCGGCAAACGATGCATGTGCCAGGCCGTCACCGATCAGTGAGAGCTGACGGAGCACCAGGTACGTACCAAGGAATGAGGTGATGATAGCGATGAAAATGCCTGCGATGAATGCACGGTGCATGAACCCGTACCGAAGCAGATCGATCTCAAGCATGGTGGTGATCCTCGTGTGTGAACATATTGAACCCTTCGCCGTACACTTCCTCGAGGTACTCCGGAAGCTCTTCAACAGCGCCGTGGCAGCAGACCGAACGGTTCAGGCAGATGACTTCCTCCGCGTACTCGGACACCATGCCCACATCGTGGCTGACCAGCAGCACGGTCACACCGTGCTCCTCGTTCAACGTTTCCAGGAACTCGTAAAACCGGTTCTGTGTCTGGACATCAACACCGACCGTGGGCTCATCAAGAATAAGGAGGCGCGGCTGCTTCAACAGTGCCAAGGCCACCATAACCCGCTGCTGCTGGCCGCCGGACAGATCGGTGAACTTCTGATCCATAATACGCTTCAGATCCAGTACGTCCACGATATCGATACCGTACCGGTCCTCCTCCGCTTTCTTTGAAGCAGAAACCAGTTCCTGGACCGTTGCCGGGAACAGGCTTGACCGCTCGTATTTCTGCGGGACGTACCCGATAACATTGGCGCGCCGCGCCTCGAACGGCTGTTTCCCATAGACCGTTACCTCGCCATTATCCGGTGTTTCCAGGCCGACGACGGTCTTCACCAGCGTGGTCTTTCCCGATCCGTTCGGCCCGACCAGACCGATGAACGATCCATCCCTGATCGTGACAGATATGTCCTCCAGTGCGGACACTTCACCGTATGCAACCGATACCCCGGATACGGTCACCGCATTCATTGACATTCAAGTGCGATCTCCAGGTTTTCAAGGTTTCGCTCCATGACGCTGATGAACGAATCACCCTCATCTTCCACAACCTCTCCCGGGTTCAGCACCAGTGTCTCCGCCCCCACCTCTTCTGCGATGGTCTGCGATACCCGGGGATCGACAGCTTCCTCGTAGAACACGTACCCGATACCGTGCTCCTCAGCTTCCTCGATCAGGGTCTGTACCTGTCCCGGTGTCGGCTCGGAGGTCGTGGAAAGTCCCAGCAGCGGCACCTGCTCAAACCCGTACGCATCACCGAGGTACGCGAATGCTGCGTGGGATGTCAGGATCCGATCCTGCTCACAGTCACTGAGCCGCTCCTCGTAATCGCCGTGAAGTGCTTCCAGATCCCCGATATAGGTTGCTGCACGCTCCTCGTAGTAGTCCGCATTCTCCGGATCCTGCTCAATCAACGCATCCCGCACCTCCTCAGCGATGATGATCGCGTTCACCGGTGACACCCAGTAATGCGGATCGTAGTCACCGTGGTCATGGTCATGTTCATGATCGTGGTCATGCGCATCATGGCGGTCATCATTGTGATCATCATGGTGATCATCGTCGTGCTCTTGATGGGAGACGTCCTGCGTATAATCATGTGAGTGACTGTCATGAGCAGCATCGTCATGGTCATTGTGCTCATGGTCGTGCTCGTCTTCGTGATGCTCATCATGGTGTTCGTCATGGCTGTGCTCGTGATCATGATGGCGGTCTCCTTCCGCTGGGATCAGCTCGATCGATTCGGACGGATCAACCACTGCAACATCCTGGTGGCCGCGCAGGATCTGTGTCTCCCACTCACCGAACTCGGCACCGACGGCCACGTACAGGTCTGCACCGGCAACACGTGTCATGTCGCCCGGGGAGGGATCAAATCCATGTGCATCCTGCCCCGCCGGGACCAGTGTACTGACGTCTGCCCGGTCGCCAGCTATCTCCTGTGTGATGTCGTAGAACGGGTAGAACGATGCAACGACCTGTGTTTCTCCAGTGGTTCGCAGTTCTCCAGCGTATTCAGCTACTGCAACGCCTCCCACAAACAGGAGAACGATGCCGCCGAAAATCAGCGCATACTGTTTTGGCTCCATACACACCCCATTATTATTAACTTTATATTCGTAACTATTAATAATCCGGTAAGAATATAAATATAGTTAATAATCTGGTGTCCATGACTGTCATAAGCGTATCGATAGACGACCGGTTGCTGGAGGAAGTGGATAAACTGGAGAAACGTCAGGGGTTCACAGGGCGAAGCGAACTGTTCCGTACCGCGTTACGGAGCCTGCTGGAACGGACAAAGGATACGGAACAGCTGGATGGCGTGTCGGATGCCATCATCCTTGTCAAGTACACGGACGGAGATGCAGAGGCTGTTTCCGACATCCTGCATGACTACCGCAGTATCATCCAGTCCCAGCTCCACAACCATCTGGAGAACCATGCCTGCATCGAGATCCTGGTTGTGAACGGTGACGGCAACTCGATCAAGGAACTGTGGAAGAACCTGCAGACCAGTAAAAACGTGCTGTTCACAGACATCCTGACACCGTAAACATCCAGACGCTGATGTCCGAGGGACCAGATTCAAATGTTTTTAACTATTGCGTGGCAACAATCGGGTGTATGAAGGATGTCCAGCAGATTCTTGCGGGGGAGCAGGACACGCCAGCCAGTTCCGGCGTTGAACATCCGCTGAAGACCTCATCCGATACCACGGCAACCGCGACCCGGCGACCGGTCGGATTCGATGAAGTACAGTATAACCTGAAGAAACAATCACATACCGGTAACACGGTTCTTGCAGCTTCCGGGACTGTTTCAGGAGGTGCTGGATCGGTGATGGGGCTGGAAGGAATGGTTGTTGGAGCGGTAGCAGGCATGTGCACCACCAAGGCATACCAGATATACCGGTCCAGTGATGTCCCTGATGGACTGTTGCCTGGAGATTTCTACCTCCTGGAGGAAGACCAGATCGATCCGTTCGACGGGGATATGGCGCAGGATGAGCTGGAGCAGCTGTGGCAGGAAAGCAATCTTGCAGGCGTCTCCACCTATCGGAATACAGGACGATCGCGTCTACGACAGTTCCTGTCCCCGATCGGTGGCGAACCCCCTGAAAAGGTCACGGACACACCGGACCATGCCTCCGCGGAGAAGCTTATTGACGAGTACCGGACTGATGTGAAGCCGGAGGATTACCAGGCGATCATCGGGGTGGATACAGACGAGTTCGGTGAGTACACGGTCGAACTCTGGGTCAACTGGCATGAAGGTGTGGACATGTACCAGCCGTTCCTCGCAGTGGCCGGAGACGCTGGCGATAACACAGTATATCCAGCGTTCGGTGAATACGACGAGGACCAGAAGCTGGTGAACAAGTGAGCTACGAGGTGAATCCGATGGATGATGAAACGACGATAGATCTAGAAGACGTACAACGGACGGTGCAGGAGAACTACGACATGGAAAACATCGCAGTCGGTGTCGGGGCTTCATACGCGGAGGCCCAGGACCGTATCACGGACTACCTGACGGAGATGAACAATGTACAGCCGACACAGGTAGCGGCCAAGTATTTCGAACCAGACGAGCCAGCGGACACGTTCTGCGACCGGTTGGACCTACCGTACAGCCTTGAGGAGGATGATGTCGTACTGGTAGCACGGTACAGGATCGACAGAACCAACCAGCCAGCCGCCTCCGGTACCAGCACCAGTACGATACGCACGGTCAGTCCCGGCTCCCCGGGGGACGTGGAGTCCACGCCAAGCGGGTCCGGGTTCAGCTCCGACCGCCTGTAACCGGAGGATCACGATGCCTGACAACCCCACGATGCTTGAAGCGGCTATCGAACGGGTTGAACAGGCCGATGATCCAGTGGAGGAACTGTACGAGATCGGCGCGGACTTCACGTACGGGATCGGCGGCGCAGTGGAGCAGGGAGAGGTGCTCCGCCTCCCGGAACAGATCGATGGCCAGGCCAACTGCTACGAACTGGCGCTGTTCAACCACACGGTCGCCGAGGCCGCGGGGATGGAACCGACGTTCTATGAGGTGGTGACGCAGTCCCCTGAGATGGGGCACGGCTTCATCACAGTCGGCAGAGAGGAAACCGTCGTTGATCCGTACCAGGGCCTGAACGACACCCTGGAAGAAATGGAGGATACCGTCCTGCAGACTGCTGGCGGCTCCCAGTCGATTTCCGGTTTTACGGTACGGGATACACAGGATCTCTGGAACCGGGTGCGCGAGTACCGGTCGAACCCGGAAACCGTGCTGTATGACGGGCAGCGCCTCATCACCCATGACGATGATGACGTGTACGAAGGGATCGTGTACAAGCCCGGCAACGACACGGTCAGACACGTCGTAACCCGGTACCGGGACGGCATCGGCTTTCTCAACCACCAGGTGATCGTGGAACACCCGGTTGATGCACCGGAGGATCGTCGCGTCCTGTTCTGTGACACGCCGGAGGACGTGGCTCGCACGTTTGAACCTATGGACATCCTCGGCCAGCGGCACGGAGACGGCGATATCGAACCCCTGGACCTGTCGGAACGCGCAAAACATAACATCGAGGCGGTGTGCCTGTACGATACGCTGACCGGGGATGACGAACGCATCTACACCGAAGCGGAACTGAAACCGTTCTATGAACAGTTCCAGAAAGACCACCACCATTTCCTGTACGGTGCAACCGCGTTCAACAGTAACATCGGGGACTGGGTGTCCACCATCATCAGTAGCCACGGTGACGTGTTCTGGAACACGATCGACTGGCTGAAATTCACTGAATCCTACGGACCGTTCCACGGCGACGTACCGGACGGTGCCGTGGAACAGTACCTGGAACGGCACGAAGACATTTTCCAGGAGTTTTTCGTGGATGCGCCGGACTATGCGGGGAACGCTGCAACCCTCATCCAGCAGCAGCGCAGTGTCCAGTCCGAAACGGATGATCGAAGACGGGATGCGTTCCCGGACCTGTCACGGTCACAGCTGGCGGCGGCAGGATTCGTCGATCCTGAACTCCAGGAGGAGCTGGACGGTATCGACTGGGCCGTGCTGACAGCGGAGCAGAATGACTACTCCGAGATATTTGCGGATGCGGAAACCACCTGGAGGTTCGACCCGGCCACGTTCACCCTGTCCCGCACCGAAACGATGGGCGGTACCACGATTTTCCCGTTCAACTCCACGGTGGATATCCGGTACGACGTGGACTGGGACGGCTCGATCGGTGACGTCACCGTGTCCATGACAACCGCACCGAAACTGGGGGAGCCGGTATACACACTGTTCGAAACCACTGTGGATACGCTTGACGACCTTGAACGCGGCGACGTGGATGCGGGCTGGCGGTACCGGATCGACGACCCGGATCCAGTGGAGCAGCCTGACCCGCTCTCCGACATCTCCGCACCGATGGACGTGAACCAGTTGAAGGAGCGGAAGGATGCGCGGACGGAACGGAACCGGTACGACCCGGAGGATATCATCGACCAGCAGTACCGGAAGATCGGACTGTTCGCCGCAACAGCCAGGGAGGAGGCCACCCTGTTCGACCGGGAGGAACTGCTCTTAGACCTGATAGGCGCATTCGAAGAGTTCACCCAGCTGGAACAAACGTCCTACCTCGTCCTGGACGAGTACCAGCGCATCACCAACAGCCTCGACGCAATCGACGACATCAGTGGAGACCTCGACCTCGAACACTACGCCAACAACCTGGATGAACAGGATGAGGATGAAGACCTTTCTGACGTGCTGGCGGAGGCGATGAACCGGTTTGATGGCGAGGACTACGCACTGCTCGAACAGAACATTGTCAACGCCAAGCTGGAGGACGGGAAGGGCAACCACCTGAAAACACGCGTCAAGGACCTCCCCCGCCGGCAACGCGAGGACGCCCTCCTCTGGGGCTACCACGACATGCTCAACGCGTTACAGGCCCGAAGCAACTACCAGGACACGTTCCACCGCCTCACCCGGGACGGACTCGCGCTCATCGCCCCGGACCCGAACACCATCAGCGACTACACCGACGAACACGACCTCTCCCACATCGAAACCCTTCTCACAGACCAGGCACCGACGGAAGATGACCGGTACCTGACAGCGCTGCAGGAGGAACTGGCGGAACTGCCGTGGCAGATGAAAACCGGACTCGCCCAGCACCTGGACGACGACACGTACAACACCGTCCGATCCGCATTCAACGGCGACCACACCACCCAGAACTTCAACACCGATCTCTCCCCCATCAACGCCTGACACGCACCTTCTTCAGGACCGGTACCCCAAGCGATCCGGCAAGACCGAGGATTTGCCTATAAAAGGTCATTCCTACATGTACTGTATTGTAGGTGCTACACACATGCGGAACCTGCTTACAATCGTAGCAATAACGTTTCTGGCGTCAACTGCGTTCACAGCAGCCCATGGCGGACACGACCATGGATACGATCATCACGAAACCGATCACACCATCAGTGCAGGTTTCATCCAGCCAAACTCTGTTCTCTACGGGATGGCGGTCGCCACTGATAACGTCTTGATGCGTATCGGCCTGCGTTCACCGGGGGAGATCGTCGAGAAGCGTGCCGCACAGGCTGAACTCATGATAGAACTGGACAATCCGGAGGCGGCTGCACGGGCAGCACAGCATATGGAACAAACCGCAGAACGAGCACAGCACCCTGAAGATGAACAGCGCATCGAACGGGCGATGCAGTCCATGCAGGAAACCATGCAACAGATGGAGCAACGGATCGAGGACGCACCGAACGAACAGGCAAAGGAAAACATGCAGACCGCACTCGACAGCATGCAGGATGTTCTGGACAACATGGAAAAGGCCCGACACCATCAGGAAACTATGCACAGGGAGTCTTAACTGCACAGACATTCCGGGATGGCTTTTATATTCCAGCAGGAATCAAACGGTCTATGATGCAGGAGTTCGAAACGGTTTTCGATGAACACCACTCGTTGCTGAAAGTGGACGAGGACGGGTTCTTCGATGTGAACGTGGAACTGGTTAAGGAAGCCTCCAACAGAGATACAGCCGTTATATACGTGGCAACGAAGAAACCGTATCTCATGCTGAAGAACGCGCTGCAGGAGCACGGTGTGGGGATGGACGCAGTGCATTTCGTGGACTGTATCGTAAAAACGATCACGAACGAGAAACTGCCGGAGGATGAGAATGTGCTGTACCTGAAGCGGACGGACGACCTGCGGAACATCGGGACAGCGATCTCCGCCAAAGCCCAGCACACCTCGCACGATAAAACCATATTGATAATCGACTCATTGGCCGCTCTTCTCTCCGTCCACCCTGCCGACAAGGTTGCCGCGTTCATCACCGATATACAGGAACGGCTGGACACGACCGAGATGAACCTCGTCCTGTTCGATGAAGGCCGGACGGTGGAGGATGAAGTCGGGCAGGAGATCTACGACATCGTGGACAACGTACTCTTCCTGCGGGGGCGGTCCCAGTGAACGTTCTCTTTATCGCAGAAGATGATGATCTCCAGCATTCCGCCGAAGACGTACTGGGCGAACGCGGCATGGATATAGTCTGTACGGACAGTATCACGGATGCGAAGGAGTACCTTGATACGGAGCATCCTGATTTCGCGGTGATCGACGAGCACGTGTCTGGCGGGTCGGCGTTCGACCTGTTCAACTACCTCCTCGAATACCATCCCAGCATCCCTGCAGTCATCCTTGCAGACACGATGAGCGAGGAGGAACTGGAGCGCCGCCCGGAGAAAGTGATACCGTACCAGTCCAACAAACTGGATCTGGCGCTGGAAACACTGGCCGACACGATCGAGGCCGCGGTCCAGTTCCAGGTCAAGACCCTGTACCCGGAACCGGAGGATGAGGAGGAACGGGTACAGGTCTTGAACGCGTTCGACTTTGACGCGTTGGCGGATGCAGCGTTTTACGACGAGTTGACGCGGAAGGGAGCGGAACTGCTGAACGTACCGATGTGCTATGTCGGCATCATCAACGCTGACGAGGAATGGTTCCTCTCCTGCCACGGCGTGGACTTCGACAGCGTCGCACGGGAGAAGACCATCTGCTCCTACGCCATCATCACCGACGACGTGATGGTAGTCGAGGACGTGAAGAACGACCCCCGGTTCCGTGACATGGACGGCATCCAGGACCTCGACCTGGAATGGTACGCCTCCGCCCCGATCACAATCGACGGCCACCGCATCGGC
>JALDAF010000055.1 GCA_022729315.1 Candidatus Nanohalalkaliarchaeum halalkaliphilum
AGGTTCCGTTGATCCGCCTGTTTCTGCGTATAATCGATCAGTGATTCATCGTGCGTTGCAACCGCGGTGTACAGGTCACGGTCAAGCGCTGCTTCCAGCAGTTCCCGGTACTGTTCGTTGGTCTCCTCCGGCCCAAGCTCTGCATCGGACGGGTACGCTCCCTTCACCAGCCGCACCATGCTGTCTTCCGGAAGCTGCTCGATATCATCAGCGGTCCGCTCCAGGTAGGACTGGAGACAGATCCCGAGGTTCCCGTACTCGTTTTGCAGCTCTGTGTACAGCTGCAGCGTCTCATCCGTGTACGGCCGCGACTCCATATCAATCCATAGCAGTCGTTCATGCTCTGCAGCCTGCTCCGCCAGTACCCCGATATTCTCTTTACAGTACCTGGACGGATCATCCCGGTCCGCAACATCCAGTCCAAGATGTGTCAGCTTCACTGACAGATGCGCATCCAGACCCTGCTCCGCGATCTGACGCTGCAGTTCCCGGTATTCATCCAGCACATCCTCGACCTCGGCACTGTCCTCCACATGCTCCCCCAGCAGATCGATGAGCGCGGTGATTCCATCATCGTTTAACGCTGAAACGTACGATAACGCCTCAACCATCGATTCGCCGCCGACGTACCGATCCGCCAGCGGAAACCACTCCAGACCAAACCGGTTCGCACTCCACTTCACCGGCTGCTTCACCACATCTCGATCAAGCAACCACTGGATACTGGTTCCTCCCCGCATATCTGTCGTACAGGTTCTGAACTACAAAAAAACTTGGTGTCGTTGACACGTGAGGCCTCACCACAAGAGACGTCATCAATGACGCCATAGACTACCGCATCAACACTATCGGACTGGATGACGATTGTTGTCCACGAACTCAGAGAACAATGTGCACCATGGCGACCTGTTAGACATTGAACATTACTGAGCATGTTTTTCATGTATTTCTAACAGGTTCCCGTCCGGGTCTCTGAACGTGAACCATCTGTGTCCATCGATTTCTTGAGTAGATTCTATATACGACAATGTTGAAATATGGTTACGTGCAGCTTCCAAGTCTTCTACGCCGAATGCTGGGATACAGTTTTCGCCGATGGAGGATAGTTCGATACCATCCGCAGCGGGTCGGTACAGACCGATCTTCATTCCTCCTGATGTAAACACGACCATCCGTTGATCTTCCTCTTTGAACGGTTCGTCCTGCAATAGCTGTTGGTAGAACTGTTTTGCCCGGTCAAGATCTTCAACGGCAAGAATAATATATCGGAGTTCCATCGTCAATCCAGCACGATCGCGGGTTTGCCGGGGCGGGCGCGTTCCGCTTTCTGCTCGCTTGATTCGTCTTCCGTTTCGATGATGATGTTGGCGTCGAACTGCCGGGCCCACCGCGTGGTGTTCTGGTCGAGGGCGGTGTTCTCCATGGATCTGTCCATGAAACGGTCCTGGAATCTTCCCGGGTTCTGGATGGCGTCACGGACCATGTCTGAAACGGTCTGGCCGTGTTGTTTGATGTCATCGGTCATGGCCGTGTCCATCACGGTGCCGAACGTGTTGTTGCCCTGTTTGATCTCCTCGTCGATCCGGTGTTCTGCCCCGTATTTCCAGTTTGCTGCGCGGATGATCTTGATCGTGGATGGATCGGTGCCCACCATCTCACTGATCTCCCGGATGTCACTGGCAACCCGGTCGTGGTATCTGTCGATACGTTCTGCTTCCTCATCCAGCAGTGCGTCATCCAGTTCCGGCCAGCCTGCATCGATGAGATACCCGTGTTCACCGATATCCTCCCAAAGCTGGGCTGCGAGGTGAGGGGTGAACGGTGCCAGCATCTCTAGGTAGCGGCGGACACCGTATGAGAAGATCGCTTTCGCGTTCTCGCTGGGGCCGGACGTGATCTGGTCCCGGTACCGGTACAGCCGGGTGAGTAGCCGGTCCAGCTCGTCGATCGCCAGGTTGAACTCGAAGTCCTCCATGTGCTGGGTGACGGCTTCCACGGTCCGCTGGATGAAGGAGATCATGATCCGGTCCTCCAGGTCTGCCCCGTCCAGTGCCGGTGCGGTATCGGTCAACAGTTCGTCGTTGGCATGGACGAGGCGGTGGGTGCGTTCCAGCATCTGCAGTGCGTTCTCCACGCCTTCCGCCGACCACTCCAGCTCCTTTTCCGGGAGGGCTGCACGGGTGATGAAGAGCCGGGCCGTGTCGGCACCGTACTCGTCCATCATCTCCTCCGGGTCAACCACGTTCTTCTTGGACTTGGACATCTTCATGACCTCGCCGTCAACAGCGAGATCGCTGCTTTCGTATCCTTCGGCTTCGGACGGGTACAGCCAGTCTCCGTCCCCGGTCCTGTATGCAGGGTGGAGGACCATGCCCTGTGTCAGGAGGCGTTCGAACGGTTCCACGCTGTCCACCATGTCGATATCCCGTAAAAATTTGGTGAAGAACCGGGCGTACATCAGGTGGAGGACGGCGTGTTCGATGCCGCCGATGTACTGGTCCACGTTCATCCAGTAGTTCGCCGTCTCCGTGTCGAACGGGAGCGCGTCGTTGTCTGGATCACAGTACCGGAGGAAGTACCAGGAGGAATCCACAAACGTGTCCATCGTATCGGTTTCCCGTTCCGCGGCTCCACCGCAGTCCGGACACGTTGTCTGGATCCAGTCCTCCGCTGTTTCCACCGGGTTACCCTGTCCCGTGAACTCGACGTCCTCCGGTAGCTCCA
Organism: Candidatus Nanohalalkaliarchaeum halalkaliphilum; assembly: GCA_022729315.1. Lineage (GTDB taxonomy): Archaea > Nanohalarchaeota > Nanosalinia > Nanosalinales > Nanohalalkaliarchaeaceae > Nanohalalkaliarchaeum > Nanohalalkaliarchaeum halalkaliphilum. The sequence continues at coordinate 2,725 of JALDAF010000055.1, forward strand.
CGGGCAGATCTTTTTCCGGGACGGGGACCGCACCGCAGTCCTCGCAGTAGATGATGGGTATGGGCGTGCCCCAGTACCGTTGCCGGGAGATCAGCCAGTCCCGGAGCCGGTAGTTGACACCGGCCTCACCGGTCCCGTCCTCTTCCAGTATGTCGATTATACGTTCCTTCGCATCCGCCACGTCCAGCCCGTCCAGGGTTTCCGAGTTGACGTGGACACCATCCTCTTCGTACGCGTCTTCGTCAAAATCCCAGTCCCCGTCTTCCGGTTCGACCACTGGCCGGATCGACAGGTCGTGTTCCTGTGCGAACGCGTGGTCCCGGCTGTCGTGTGCAGGAACGGCCATGATGGCGCCGGTCCCGTAGTCCATCAGGACGAACTCGGCGACGTATATCGGCAGCTGTTCGTTGGTCATCGGGTTGACCGCGTATTTTCCGGTGAACACCCCGTCCTTCGTCTTCTCCTCACGGACCGCGATGTCACGCTGCTGTGCCTCCCGGATGTACCGGGCAACGTCCTCGTTTTCTTCCGCGATCCGCTCTGCCAGCGGGTGTTCCGGTGCCAGCACCATGTAGGTGGCGCCGTATATCGTATCGGGTCGGGTGGTGAACACTTTGAGGCCGCCCCCGTCCTTCAGCGGAAACTTGATGGTGGCGCCGGTGCTTTTCCCAATCCAGTCGTGCTGCATCTTCTTCACCTTGTCCGGCCAGCCGTCCAGATGCTCCAGATCCTGCAGCAGGTTCTCCGCGTAGTCCGTGATCTTCAGGAACCACTGCTGCATCTGCTTCTGCTGGACGACGGTGTCGCACCGCCAGCACAGGCCGTCCTCCACCTGTTCGTCAGCGAGCACGGTCTCGCAGCCAGGGCACCAGTTCACGGTGGCGTCGTCCCGGTACGCCAGGTTGTGCTCCATCAGCTTGAGGAACAGCCACTGGTTCCATCTGTAGTAGTCTGGTGTGCAGGTGGCGACTTCACGGCTCCAGTCGTAGGAGAATCCGAGGCGTTTCAGCTGGTCACGCATGGTAGCGATACAGTCGAACGTCCATTCGCCGGGCTTCACGTCCCGGTCGATCGCCGCGTTTTCTGCTGGCAGGCCGAACGCGTCCCATCCCATCGGGTGGAGCACGTTGTAGCCCTACATCCGCTTGTACCGTGCCAGCACATCACCTAAAGAGAAGTTGCGGACGTGCCCCATGTGCAGGTTGCCGCTGGGGTACGGGAACATCTCCAGCACGTAGTATTTCTCTTCTGCTGTGTCCTCGTCAACCTGGTGGAGTCGGTCCTGCTCCCAGCGTTCCTGCCAGTCCTGTTCGATCTCCTTCAACGTGTCCGCGAACGTTCCGTGGTCTGCCATATCCATTACGCACAATGTTGCAGGATTTTTATTAGGTTACCGCTGGAGGATGCCGCGGATACCGTTCTCTTGCTCGTTGCGGAAGAGCGCGATCATCGTCCAGATGATGGCGGTGGCAAAGACGCTGGCACCGGACAGGTACAGCTCGAGTGTCAGGAACGTCACGCCGTACAGGTAGAGAACTGCTGCGGTCGGGAGACTGGTCCACATCGGGATGGCGGCATCCGCGTCACGCAGGGTAGGGATCAGCACGGCTGCCAGCATGATATTTCCCACAAGGAACATCCAGTCCTGCCACATACCATTGAAACAAGTCGGACGTAGCATATAAAGTCACGGGGTGGTCCCCGTCAGAAGGACGGTCGGGTAGATCACTCCTGAGTTCTGTCAGTATTGCCGTCCACTGTGATCAGGGTAACGTCGACGGGTCGATCAGTTACCCGTTCCAAATGTTCCTGGATGTCGTTGGCGGTGTGTTCGGGATCGACCACGGCAAGGGTCACTGAAACCAGGTCCTGTTCGATTGTGATGTCCTGCATGAGCACGTGGTTCCCGCTCATCTGTTCTACAACATCCGTTACCTCCGTTTCCAGATTCGAGGCCTGCAGTTCGGTATACGAAACGTATCCGACGACACCGCCCAGCACGAGAATTGCCATCAGGGATACGGCAACGGCGCGTCCCAGCTGTTGTTCGGACACTTTTTTCCGGTAGTATGTTGACGGCGTGATACCCCGCAGTTTGAATGTGATGGACCCGGCCAGGATAAGGGCGGTGACGTTTGACAGGAGTACCAGCGACACATCAAAGAACGTGCTAAGATCCGGCATCGCCAGGGCCATCCCTGCCACGGCAGCGGGGGGAACGAGTGCGATGGCGACGGCCACACCTGCCAGTGCTTCACGGTGCTCCGTGCTGAAGGTGAGTGCAGCGGCGGATCCTACCAGGAGTGAAAGGGGGATGGTCAGGAAACCGGGATTGGCGATCAACTGCATCAACGGATTCGGTTCCGGCGGGAGAAGCGAGGAGATGAGTAGAGATGCGATGAGCGCGACCACGATGCTGAACGCCATGCTGGCCCCGGCGTGGAACATGCTGTCCTGGATGATTTTCCGGTCGCCCACGGTGAGTCCGAAGGAAAGCGCCAGGAACGGGCCAAGGATCGGTGCGATCACCATGGCCCCGATCACGATCATCATGTTCTCCATGATGAGGCCGGCCACGGCGATCCCGGCGGCAAGCCCGATCAACGCCCAGGAACTGGTTTCGAACTGGGAGAACGCGAACGCCTTCGAGTACATCTCTTCAACAGAGAGCGCAACAGACCCGCCTGTCCGGCGCTTCCCTTTTTCGATCTGCGCCCGCTGTTCCAGCACATCGATCGTCAGCTCCCCGGTCTTCAGATCAGTGTCGGATTTCAGGTCCTCCGACAGGTCGTCGATAACGTCGGACTCCACCGGGAACTGGAACTTGATGAACGTCTTGTCATCTTTCTCCACCTCTGACGTTGTGATGTCTTCGGTATACTCGGAAAGCAGCTCCCGGACATCGTCCTCTGCAGACCTGGGGACCGTGACCTCCACCCGGTTCATACGCCTACCATGTTCTCACCGCTGGCTTATAACAGTCTGGTGTTTCGCCGGGCGAAAGATGCGGATACCCTCGCTGATAAAGGACCCCGCTACTGATAAAAGGCGTGGACGGTAATCATTTGGGTATGGGCATCGTCCATCTGGATGGCGTGGAGAAAGAGTACGAGCTGGGGGAAAATATCGTGCGAGCACTTCGTGGGACAGATCTGGAGATCGAAAGCGGGGAGTTCGTGGCGATCATGGGGCCGTCCGGCTCCGGTAAGTCCACGTTGATGAACATGGTTGGGGCGCTGGACAAGCCGACGTCCGGCACCGTGACGGTTGATGAACAGGACATCGCAGAGCTGTCCCGGTCCGAACTGGCGGTGCTCCGCAGCAAAAAGGTTGGATTCGTGTTCCAGACGTTCAACCTGATCCCGACCATGACCGCACTGGAGAACGTGGCACTTCCGATGCTGTTCCGGGGCGTTCCGAAGTCGGAACGGCATGAACGGGCGGCGCAGCTGCTTGAACGTGTGGAGCTCGGTGACAGGATTGATCACCGGCCGAAGGAGCTGTCCGGTGGGCAGCGGCAGCGCGTATCGATTTCCAGGGCGCTTGCGAACGATCCGGACATCATCCTGGCTGACGAGCCGACAGGAAACCTGGATACGGAGACCGGGGACCGGATCATGTCGTTGTTGACAGAGCTGAACAGCGATGGGAAAACGATCGTGATGGTAACACATGACCCGCACGACGCGGAGTATGCGGACCGCATCATTAATATTCAAGACGGGGTAATAGTTGATTCGGACGAGGAAGATATGACATGATGAAACGGATCGTTGTACTGGGACTACTTGTAGTGATGGTAGCCGGTGTATCGGCGGCGCAGGATCCTGCAAACATACAGATCGAGAAACTGATGGCGGAGCCTGAACCGCTGCAGACCGGCCAGTATGCGAACGTCTGGTTCAAGGTACTGAATAATGGGACGGCTGAGGCGGAGGATGTGATCGTCACGGTAGCGGACGAGTTCCCGTTCAGTGTTCGTGAAGATACCCGCAGTGACTGGCACATCCGTTCTATCGAGGATGGTGAGGCGTACACGTTCCGTGTACAGTTGAAGGTTGATCGGTCCGCGGTCTCGGGTGAAGAAGAACTCACCTTCTGGGTCGAGAAGGATGGAACTGATGCTCGGCGGACGCACCGACTCCCGCTTGATGTCCGTGATGATGATACGGCATTGATCGTGGATTCGGTCGACTTTCCGGACCGGGTGTCCCCGGGGTCAACGCATCCGATGACCATCACGCTTGAAAACCTTGCGAACACACAGTTCCAGAACATCGATGTCCGGCTGGATCTGACCGACGAACTGCCGCTCGCGGTTGCGGACGCGTCCCGGCAGCGCGTGCAACGGCTTGATGCCGGTGACCGGAAAAATGTGACGTACCGGGTCTTCATCGATGAATCATCTGACCGCGGTGTATACAAGCTGCCGATCACGCTAGATTATGAGAACATTGCCGGGAACGGATTCACGCAGGAGCAGAAAACCGGGGTGGTCGTTGGCGGACATGCGAACGTGGATGTCAGTATTGAACGGACCGATATCCGGTCGGCGGGGACCCGCGGCGAACTCAACCTGCGGATCGTGAACCGTGGGAACGGAGAAGCAGGATTTGTTGCAGTTGAACTGCCTGCCTCTGACAGGTATGAGCTCCTCTCATCCCCGGAAGTTTATGTGGGAGACATGATCCCGGACGACTACCAGACCGCCAACTTTGACCTGTACGTTGAGGAGGATGTTGACGGGCTGACGATCCCGGTGAACGTGACGTATGTCGATGCACAGGGACAGGCGGTCGCCGACATTCAAGAGGTCCACACGCCGCTGTACGATGATGAACTGCTTGCCCGGTACGGTTTCTCCACGGGAA
>JALDAF010000007.1 GCA_022729315.1 Candidatus Nanohalalkaliarchaeum halalkaliphilum
CCCGGTCAACGTTTCGGTGTACCGCCAGCGGCCACCGCGGCCGTACTCCTCCGTCATCCGCATCAGTGGGAGTTCCTCGTCCGCATCTAGCGCGTCCTGCAGGTCGTACAGCATATCTTTCACGTGCTCACATTTTTCATCACGGAGGTCCGTGACCTGGTTGTAGAGCTGGTCTCGACGGAACTGCAACGCGGCGATCTCCTCCTCATAGTCACGGAGTTCGTCCAGTTTCTTGTCATCGATCGCGGTCATCGTGCTTCACCTGTCGTATTGTTGTCCAGCCAGTCACCGAACGTCGGCTTGTGGTTAGGTGATCCGGCAGACCGTTTATATTCTTGGGCATGTTCCTGAAGTTCCACATACTCGAAAGCGTCGATGTCCGCTGGAAACGCTTTCTCACTGTGGACTGTATATCGCTCCCATCCATTGCTGCATCCCTCATATGTCACATCGTATCCGTGAAGGGCCGGATCAATGATAATCCGGTTCTTTGCCTTCCAGCCTGCACGGGAGCCCGCGACGACGGACGCATCATCTGCATACCCTTTGATCGAGTCAACCGCGCTGTTATCCTCCAGGATGTCCTGAACCTCGTCCTCGAATGTGTTACTCACCGGTATCACCGTCCGGACGCGGGAGCTGTTCATACCGTTTGATGTTGTCTGGTTTTTCCGTCAACTCGTATATACTAGTCCATAGGGCCTCAGTGTGGGCGGGGTCTGTCCCCAGGTAGTTAGTCTCGTTCGTGATGTATGCCCGTGCTCCGTCGGTCACCCGGTAGAACCGGTGGGGCAGTCCTTCCTTGCGGTATTCCTCGGATTCCAGCACTTCAAGGATGTCAGTTTCGTTCTCCAGTCGTGTCAGCTGGTGCTCGATTTCGTCACGGTCTCGGTCTGGTTGCATGTAGTCCAGTTCCGGGAGGCTCGGCGCGTTCTGCGGATGACCGAAGAAGTATGCGACAATGTCCATGGGTTCGATGATGTCGAACGCTGCTTCCATCCGTGCCGCGTCATAGGCAGGCTTGTCAACGTTCTCATAGCCTTCCTTTATTTTGTTCGTCTTCTCAGTGATGTGGTGGCCGTACTGCAGTGCCTGCCGGTATTCTTCGAACTGGTCGTCTCCCATGTCTTTGCGAAGAAAGTTTTCGGTCCGCTCTGTAACGGTATACGCATCCTCCGCCACGCGACGGATTAACCGCTCATCCTGTAATTCCTCCAGGACTTGCTCCGTCTGCTCACCGTCCATCTGCCAGTCCCGTTCAAGCCGGTCCACGATCTCATCGTATGTAGCTGATTCATCTGGACGGGACAGGATGGTGCTAAGCACGGTGTGGTAGCCTTCTCCCGGTGTCATCCGGTCTCGAAGTTCCCAGTACTCATCATCGTCCATCTTGTTCACCCCATACAGTATACTATACGTATCAATCCTTAAACCACCCACCGTGCAGGACGGGCGCAACCCGTCTCCGCACAGGCCGCTGTCAGTGTTCGATCTGGAGCTTTAGCGCGTATCCGCCAGGGATGTACCCGTGCTGTGCCAGATCGTCCAGCCAGGCATCGTTCTCCGCCCCGGTTGCGTACAGGGTTTCGACCCCTTCTAGGCCGTGGCCGGACCCGACATGCTCGAGCGCGTCCTCGTGGCTGTAGAACAGTTCCTCGGTCTGGAACAGGACTGCTCCACGGTCCTCCCATGCCTGTTTGACCGCGTCAAGCTGCTCAACGTCTCCCATGCCAGCAGTAGCGTCCTCGGCCACGTAGACTTCAATGCCGCGATCCAGCAACCCATTCACGGCCTGGTTCACGCAGACATCGGTGGCAACGCCGTAGACCACTGCACGGTCCGGGTCCAGCGCGTCCACGACCGTATCGGTGTGCGGTGACCCCGCGAAGACGTTGAATACATCCTTGTACAGCACGAGTTCCCGCTCGCTTTGCACCCGGCCCAGATCGACACTGTCGTCCTGCCAGTCGATACGGTACGCATCGTCCGGTTCCGTGGCCGGCACGTACCTGGCACCGGGCGTGCCCTGCATACAGTGCTCCGGGAACTTTTCATCGTCGTTCTCGATTTCTTCCGGATCATACGAGATTTCATCCGAGTCCTCGTTGTGCCAGTCCGCGGTGTTCACCACGGTGACGCCGTGGTCTTGGGCGTACTCCGTCAGCGCGGCAAGTTCGTCCTCGATCCGATCGGCGCCGGGCACCGGCAGCTTTCCCTCTCGTGTTTCACCCTCGACCTCATACGTGTCCCGCATGAAGTCGTACTGCGTGTCAACGTTCCAGAACAGCGTGTTGTCGCTCATCGTGTGTTCACCATTATACATAGTCCAGGCCGGTTGAAGGAAGGGTGTCCTCGCCGTTCGCAATGTGTTCGAGGCGTTCCGCGAGTTTGTTGATGTATCGGCTGCGGGCCCCATCGCCCTGCAAGTATTCGTCCGCGATATCCAGTGGCGGTTCAAGCCTATCGTGTTTGTGTGGCATGTCATGCGGCCAGGTGTACAGATTCTCGATGCCAAAATCATCATCGTGGTACTCCGAGAGACATTTACGGTCCGTGGCAATGACCCCATCCTCGGTCAGCGTTTCTGTATATGCATAATCCAGTCCACGCGTAATTTCCCGGACCCGAAGCAATGGCATCGATTCACCATCGTTCAGCGCCTCCTGCACCTGGTATAGTCCGTCAACGATAGCCTCCCGCCGTTTTCCTCCCAGTTCGGTTCGTTCGGCACGTCGTGGCGCAATGTGCTGTTCCTTAAGTTCACGGATCTCTTCGTTCAACTCCTCCCGCGCGTTTTCGTACGCATCGATCTGTTCCACCGTCTCGTGCAGTTCATCCATGTTATATCACCTGCTCCATGTGCTCTTCCCTGTATGTTTCCAGGTCGTCCAGATCAACGGCGCGGCCGTCCTTGTACAGGAGGTTGCCGTCCGCCAGGTACATGTCCGCAGTACAGTGCACACCATCCGCGAACGATCCGGCGCCGACCGCTTTGAACAGGTCGTATCCGGTTTCCGCGACGTACGTGTTCTGCGCGTTCACGAACGCCGCCGCCTTCTCCGGGTCGCCCATGCCGCTGGAAAGCACGATATCCGTGTTATCCCCGTACCCTTCATCGATCAGCGTGTCTCGGAGCGCGGCCACGCCGGCGACACGGACGCCGCTTCCCTCTGCATAGTCGCCGAGGTCGATGCCCGCAAAGATGTCGTCCAGGTCGTAGTTCTCCGCGCCCTGCGCCACGTTCTCACCACACGTGTCGACACGGAAGCTGTGCTCCCACTCATCACCGTACCGCTCCTCCATGGCCTCGCAGACAGCGAGCGCGTCATCGATCTCCCGGTTGAACGTGTCAACCAGGGTGACACGCGGGATGTCGTCCGGCATGTACGTGTCGAACAGTTCCGCCGTCTTCCGGGTCGCGTTCTCCTTCCCGTACTCGCTGGCCAGCGCCAGTGTCAGGATGTGGGGTGTGGTACCGACCCCGTCTTCCCCGATGTTGGACGAGCCGACATCGGTCGAGGTCTGGACCGCCCCGTTCTCCAGCGCGGCAGCGGCCAGTTCGTTATCCTGAAGCGGATGGTAGTGGCGGGCACCAAAATACAGTAACGGGATGCCGGTACCGCCGTCCGCCCGCCTGGCTTCATCGTAGATCTCGGTGGCCGCCTTGACCTGTTCGCCGAACGTGTCCGGGTCCGGTACGTCATAGTCCGGGTGTGCGTCTGTCAGGTGGTGGGAGTGGACGCCGAGGTACATGGTCTCCAGGTCGATCACATCCTGGATCGGTGCTTCGATAACCATGAGCGGGTCCTTGGTTTCAAACCGGTCTTTTTCGGTGGCCCACACCGCACCATCCTCATCGAGGTCCGGCGCATACCGTTCGAACACGTCAACGGTCTCATCAATCCCGGCGACCGGTCCCGTACCACGGGCGAACTCCTTGATACCGACTGTCGGGTTGATACCGGCAGCCTCCAGTATCTGCTGTGACCGGAGGAAATACTTATCCGTGTACGGTTTGTGGTCATCCGGAAGTCTGCTGTCATTTGTGTGTATCGTTGGGGTTGCGCTCATCTCCACCACCTTCTTGTGTTTATTACAATAACCTTATTGTCTTTTTTACACTAAAGATTTTTATACCTGTGCGTGTTGTTTCGACACGAACCCCGCATACGTTTTTAAGGTCCGAGGATGGCTCAAGTAATATGTATACGGGGGAGCGTGGTTGCAGGGCGGATGTGAAGCGGTTGTGTCTGGAGCATGCGATAGATCTTGTGCCGCTGGAGGAGACGGACGCCGTGCAGGAGTCGCTGTACAGCCAGTACATGGGCCGGGCCACGTACCCGGACGGGTCACACGCGTACATGACGTTTCTCAGCGAGCAGAACGCGCCGGCAACGGGTGCGGATGGCGGCGATCCAACGTACGCCGAGCGTGCCATCGCAGCGGAACAGTTCTTTCACAACGTTGGCCTGGGTGAGATGGTGCCGGACCACTACCTCCACGACGTTCCCGGGGAGCGGCACCTTGCCGTGGAAGCGGTGGACGGTGTGGAGCTGGCGGAGGAGTACAAGCAGGCGGCGTGGGGTGCACCGGTCAAGGACAGTGCACTGACCGCTGTCGACGATGTTGGAACGCTGCAGGTGCGGCGTGCGCCGCAGGCCTATGTTGACCAGATTGACGAAGAGGACTACCTGGATTTTGCGGCCGCCACGCTGCTGTCCGGGAACTCGGATATGAAAGGGGAGAACGTGATGATCGACAGTTCCGGCAATCTGTACGGGATCGATCTGGACCATGCCGGCGGCGACTTCACCGCGCACTACGAGACCGCGGAGCCGTGGCGTGAAAGCCACTACGAGCGCGGACTACGGTACCTGGAAGCGAACAGCCGACTGCTGGAACTGGACCTGGACACGGACGAGATCCTGCAGCACACGCAGGAATTCGCGCAGGAGCTTGATCCGGAGGACGCGGTTCAGGGCGTCGAGAACAGTACCCTGTCGGACGATCCAGTGTTCACGTACCGCGACCACATCCAGAAGAACATCGCAGGGTTCGGTAATGGCGCAGTTCCCAGCGTACGTGCAACCGATCTATGACACCTAACACCGGCGAATAAAGCCATAACCCTCCGTGAACACCTTTATAAGTATCCTTGTGTTATCTGCGGTCATGAAATTACGAAAACTTTCTACTATAATTGTACTGATAACGATCCTGGCTGGACTGGTAACAGCAGCTCCAAACGCAGACATGGAAACATACCTTATCGGGTTCGAACCCGGTCACGGCGTCGATGTTGCTGACCAGGTCAGACAGCACGGCGGAGATATCGCGCACGAATACGCGTTCAACGTGATCGCCATTGATCTTCCAGCGGACGCGGATCGAGCAGTTGCAGCACTGGAGAACAGGCCTGACGTACGGTACGTTGAGGCAGACGGCATGATGTATGCCCATGGACAGGCAGCAACGGTAGCGCCGGGCACATTGGCCACGGCGGGAACGACGGATCAGACCACGCCATGGGGCGTTGACCGTATCGGTGCGGACGCGGCTCATGATACGGATACCGGATCCGGTGTTGGTATCGCGGTCCTCGACACCGGTATCGATCCGGAACATGAGACACTCGAGGTCGCTGGCGGCAAAGCATTTGTTAACTGCCGACCAGGTGGCTGGTGTGCCGAACGCTGGGACGATGATCACGGACATGGCACGCACGTTGCCGGAACTGCAGCCGCGCAGGATAACGGTATCGGCGTGCTCGGAACTGCACCGGATGCGAGCCTGTACGCGGTAAAGGTTCTTGACCGAGACGGTGGCGGCACCTGGTCCAATGTCGCAGCAGGCATCGAATGGGCTGCCGATGAAAACATCGAAGTCATCTCGATGAGCTTGGGTGGCGGCCACTCCAACACGGTGCAGGATGCTGTTGAATATGCGTATGGAGAAGGCAGCCTCCTGGTCGCATCCGCCGGGAACGATTACGGTGACGATGTCAACTATCCGGCAGCGTACAGTGAGGTGATCGCGGTGAGCGCGACGGATGAGAACGATGATATCGCGGAGTTCTCCTCTCTGGGTGAGGCGGTAGAGCTCACCGCACCCGGTGTTAGCATCCTGTCAACGCTCCCGAACGATGATTACGGGTCAGCAAGCGGTACCTCCATGTCGGCTCCGCACGTTTCCGGTGTCGCTGCACTGGCGTGGAGCCAGCTGGGCGACGCCGACAACGTGGAGGTCCGTGCACATTTGCAGGACACCGCAGAAGATATCGGGCTCAGTGACACGGAGCAGGGATATGGACTGGTCGATGCACTGGCCGCTGTTGATGTTGAAGAAACAACCGGCGCACTCGAAGGCACGGTGACCGACGAGGCCGGAAACGCGTTGGAAGGTGCGACCGTTGAACTCAACGGCGAAGAAGCAACCACGGATGCGAACGGATTCTACCGATTTGACGAAGTGGCCACTGGTGACTACGACGTGACCGCATCCAGGGACGGATACACGTCTGAAACGCACACGGTGACCATCGATGAAGACGAGACGACAACGCAGACATTCACACTGACCCAGCTGTACACGGTGAACGGTACCGTGACCGATGCTGACAGCGATGATGCGATCGCAGATGCAGCGGTGACGATCGACGGCACCGACCACGCGACGACAACTGACGTGAACGGCGAGTACACCATCGACGGCGTTGAAAACGGAACGTACGATCTCACCGTTTCCAAAGACGGCTACTACGCGGAGGAACAGTCGGTTGTGGTTGAGGAAGATGTGACTGTTGATGTCGCACTGAACGCGATTCCGACCTACACGGTTTCAGGAACCGTGACTGACGGGGAAAACAACCCTATCGAGGGTGCAACGGTCACGAACGAAGAAACCGGTGAAACAGTAACCACGGACGAGAACGGTGACTACAGCTTCACAGACGTGGAGGAAGGTACGTACACGCTCACTGCATCTGCAGAGGGATACGTGTCTGCATCCCAGAAAGTTTCAGTCACTGAAGACGTGACCAATGCGGATTTCCAGCTGGCAGAGGTTGAGGAATCCGCACCGGTGATCGACACGTTCGACGTTGACAACAACAGCAACCCGCAGTGGGCACGAGCAGATGTTCAGTGGGCCGTGTCTGACGACGGCGGAAACCTTGCTGAGGTCAGACTGGACGTGTATGATTCCAATGGAAACCATGTCGACTCGGAAGTTTGGGACGTGAGTGGCGGTGACACATCCGGTGAGTACGAATTCCGGGAACGTAACGGTCACGGCGACTACACGTTCGTACTGACCGTCACGGATGAGAACGAGAACGAGACCGAACAGGCAGAATCAGTGACCCTTGAGCGGTAAACCAGTTTTTTAAGTGCTGGCAGTTTGCCATCACCCTTCTTTTCCTTTCTCTTTTTTTCTTTATCTAACGTATCCTCAGGGCATAGGAGCAGGATGGAACTAGTTATCGTCTGTTTCGGACCGTTCAGCCGTATCGTCGTCCGGTTGCTCTACTGATTCCTCCGCTTCCTGCGGTGTTTCATCCGTGTTCGTGAAGTATTCGAATACGATGGTGCCGCCGATGGCCATGGAGAGGATGCCGACGAGTCGGCCTTCGACACCTGTTGCGTACAAGGTAGGCGGGATGCCAACGAGGAAGAATGCGATGCCGTACAGGACACGGCGTTTCGATGGGCGGGCCGAGGTGCTGAGCGCATCCAGCTTGCCATCGTCGTCGAACTGTTCGATCTCTTTCCGCTGGTCGCTGATGCTGTCCTCATCCACCAGCGGGAATATACCGGCGTATCCACAGCTGCGGCACAGGTACCCGTCCTGGAGTCTGAGCATGGTGAGGACCTGCCGGTCGTCCACGCCGACATCGGTCGACCCGCATTTGGGACAGATCCGTGCCTGGTTCCATAGCGCCATAAATACACTTGCCGTAGATATTTTAATAAGGGCTCGTGGTTTTACGGCTGCACACGGGCGTGAAATCACACATAGGGTGGTCCGTTATTCGGAAAGCGCGTCAACCCGTTTCCGCAGGATCTCGACCTGGTTGAACAGGATAAGGCTGTATCCTGAGATGATGAGGAAGATGAGAACCGTGTCGAACTGCACCGTTATCTCCGTTGCACCAGGCAGGAAAATATACAGGAGAACCGCCCAGGTCAGGAAGACCAGCATGAACAGGTTTCCCCAGTAGGGGTCGTCGTCAAGCGGCGCCTTCCGCTCCATCAACTCACGGACCGTATCCACTGCACGCTGAACGTTGCTCATACCTCTCCGTTAGGTTCGCCGGTTTATAATGTTCACCGTGGAGCGGGAGTCGTGAGTTATTTATGCTGCTACCCCAATCACGATGTATATGGAGTGGGCGGCAGAATCGTTCCGGGAGAACATGAATCTGGAGCATCATGAATCGCTGAAGATCTTGCTCTTCGTGTTGAAATCGCTTTCCGGTATCGCATTCGTCTTCGTCCTCGGATTCCTGGCAGCCGGCGGCAGGATCGATAACATGGTGTTGTTCATCCTTATCCTTGCCGCGGTACTCGATCTCATCCCGGAATATCTGTCCATCCGGGCGATGGGCTGGCTGAACGACGCCGCCCGGAAGGCCGAACAGGTCCAGCTCGTACTCGCCGCACTTGCCTACATGATCCTTGCAACCGTCCTCTACGTTGACCCGTTCCAACCGTTCTATGGGTACGCCGCGTTCACCATTGTCTGGATCCTCTCGTTCCTCGTGCAGCAGGCTGCCTTCTTCCTCTGGAACAACGAAGCAGCATAGCTGCTGGTAGCAAACACCAGTAATAAAACAGAGGGCAACAGAGTATAGCGTATGAGCAGCCTTATCGCGTTCGGTGACAGCATCACGTGGGGCGCCTGGGACACTGCAGGGGGATGGGTGCAGCGCATCCGACAACATGTGGACAGGCGGACCCTGTCCGATGACACGTTTTACTGCGAAGTGTACAATATGGGCGTATCCGGCGACACCTCTCAAGACGTATTGCATCGGATGCAGCACGAGATCGAGCCACGACGCGACCAGGACGATGAACTCCATCTACTGTTCCTCATCGGAACGAACGATAGCCTGTACTGCCGTGACACCGACAGCTTCCAGGTTGCTCCAGGCGAGTTCGGTGAAACCGTTCGCGCCGCGGTAGCGTTATCAGAGGAGGCGGCAGACAGCTACGCCTTCATCGAGATAATTCCCGTAGATGATCGTGTCGATCCGGTTCCCTGGCACTCCACACACAGTTACCGCAATACGTACATCGACCGGTACAACGATATCCTGCATACTGTCTGCAACGACACGGAGACACCGCTTATCATGATCCGGGACGGGTTCGAAGATGAGATGCTTGCAGACGGCGTCCACCTCACCAGCGATGGTCACACCCACATTGCAGCACAGGTACGGGACTGGATAACTACTCAGTCGGTTCTGTAGACGGGTGGAATGAACCATGGTTAAATAGTTTTTCCGCTATCCTAACATACCGACTATAACGTTTCACCTGTTCCGTACAGCCCCCTGGTGTACCGATGTCCTTCCGGGACAGAGGAACAGAAAATCCGTCAGGATTTTCAAGAGTACATACAGGGATATCCGTACAGCCCCCTGGTGTAGTGGTCAATCATAGGAGGTTCTGGGCCTCCCGACCCAGGTTCGAATCCTGGGGGGGCTATCAATCCACCGGATTCGAACCATTTTTGCTTCTCTACTGAACGCGCAGGTTCGTACCGTATACTGGTTGCGTATCTCTGGCAGGGCAGACAAGTCACATACATAAAACTTGCAGGGAGAGTCTTGAAACACCCTGTCCACAAATCTGATTTATAAGATTTGCCTTGGATAGGATTATGTGCCTCTTTGAGGGGAATTGAACGATGGCAGAACTACAGGAGATTATCCGGCTTGCGAACACGGACATCGACGGAACGAAGCGGATAGAGGATGCTATCCAGGACGTGAAAGGTGTCGGGTATGCATACGCGAACGCGGTCGTCGGAAGCCTGGAGTTCGACCCCGAAACACGGATCGGGACCCTGACAGATGATGAGATCGAGAGCATCGAGGAAGTGATCAAGAACCCTGAGGAGGCAGGTATCCCGGAGTGGATCCGGAACCGGCGGAAGGACCGGGAGACGGGTGATGACAAGCACCTGATCGGCCCTGATCTGACCATGACCGAAGAGTTCGACATCCGCCGACTCAAGAATATCAATACGTACCGTGGACGGCGCCACGAACTGGGACTGCCGGTCCGCGGCCAGAAAACACAGTCCTCATTCCGTAGCGGCGACAAGGTCGGCGTACAGCGGGAACGCGTACAGGAAGAAGCAGCAGAATAGACTATCAAGTACACGTGATACCATGCGAAGCCAAGGAAAGAACTACGAGACGCCTGAACGGGCATGGCAAAGTGACCGTATCAACGAAGAGAAACGGCTCCGTGAGTCGTACGGCCTGACCAACAAGAAAGAGGTCTGGAAAGCGCAGAGCATGGTGCGGACATTCCGACGACAGGTCCGGAAACTGAACGCGGAAGAAGACGAGACACAGCAGGCAGAACTGTTGACCAAGATGCAGTCACTCAGCGTTCTGGACGAGGATGCAAACCTGAACGATGTCCTGGACCTTGACGTGGAAGACATCCTGGAACGACGACTGCAAACCATCGTGTACCGGCGTGGACTGGCTGACACCCCACGCGAAGCACGACAGCTGATCACACACGGACACATCATGGTTGACGGCCGGCGTGTCGACGTACCCAGCTACCTCGTACACGAGGACGAAGAAAAAGAGATCCGGGTCAGCCCAGGATCGAAACATATCGTCAGCAACGAATAACGGTGATCACGAATGGGAGATAAGAAAATGGGGATCGCACACATCTACTCCAGCTTTAACAATACACTGATCCATATCACAGACATCACCGGTGCAGAGACGCTATCCCGCGTCAGCTCCGGTATGATCACGGACAAGGGACGGCTGCAGGGCACACCGTTCCCCGCGATGAAAGCCGCGAAGAAAGCGGCGGAAGAAGCAAAGGAGAAAGGGATCGAAGGCGTCCACATCCGCGTCCGGGCACCCGGCGGTACCGGCGCAAAGATCCCGGGGAAAGGCGCACAGCCCGCGATCCGTGCACTGACACGGTCCGGTCTCGACGTCGGCAAGATCGAGGACGTGACACCTGTCCCACACGACTCCACCCGACAGAAAGGCGGGAAACGCGGTCGACGACTCTAACCGAGGTACTATATTCATGGACGTAACGATCACAGACGAATCTGACAGCACACTCACATTCGAACTGTCCGGCGCAACACCGGCGTTCGCAAACGCACTTCGCCGCACCATGATCGGCGAGGTCCCAACGCTCGCGATCGAAGACGTAACATTCACACAGAACAACTCTGGACTCTTCGATGAGATCGTTGCACACCGACTGGGCATGATCCCCTGGACGTTTGACCCATCAAAGTACGAGTTCCGCGACGAATGCGACTGTGAGGACGGATGCATGCAGTGCACCGTCACACTTGTACTGGACCGGGAAGGAGACGGCAACGTTATCGCCTCAGACATGAAACCGACAGATGAAGACGTCGAACCCGCCAACCCGGACACGAAGATCCTGGAGCTGAAGGAGGACGGACACATCGAACTGGAGGCACAGGCAATCAAGGGAAGGGGACGCGACCACGCCAAATGGCAGGCGGCGAACGCATCATATTCATACGAGAAAGGTGATGACACGTTCCACTTCACCGTGGAAAGCGTGTCCGGCCTGGACCCCCGCACCATCGTCAACCACGCAGTGGAACAACTTCAGGACCACATCGGCGAATTCGAGGAAAGCGTACAAGAAGCTTAAGGGCGCATACCATATAAGTGGCTTCGATCGCTGATCGAACGCCGCTTCACGAGTGCCGCCTGATTGTCACAGGCTTCCTTTGGAAGCCTGTTCGAGCACCTTTCCAGTGGGATGGTGCAATTTACAGGCGCGGGGGTACCCAAGCCTGGCCAAGCCACGTACATATAAATATTACGTGCGGCTAGAGGGGCAGGACTTAAGATCCTGTAGGTGCAGACCTTTCGAGGGTTCGAATCCCTCCCCCCGCACTTTGAGGGGATTCGATCAAAGAAGTCCGTTCCGAAGACTTCGATTTCAAATCCCTCCCCCGCATTTCCCACAGGGAAATGCTCAAACGGCCATCTCCCCCGGGAGAAAGACCGTGGCCCGCACTTACGAACACAACGTGATACGAGATGGACGCGAAGACGCAGCGGAAAACAAACCCTGTCCTCAAGGACGTGATCCGGAAATGCGAAGAGGCAGCGCGGAAGAACGACGCCGCGATCTGGGGAGATGTAGCTGCAGCGTTGAAACAGTCCACCCGGAACCAGGTCGAGATCAACCTCTCCCACCTGGAACGGACCGTTGAAGATGGAGAGACCCTGGTTGTCCCTGGGAAAGTGATGGGAAGTGGACGGCTGTCCAGGGATGTAACGGTCGCAGCCCTTGATTTTACAAGCGCTGCGCTCGAATCGATTAACGAGGCAGGAGAAGCAGTATATATTGAAGATCTTGTAGAGGATAATCCGGAGGGAGAAGGCCTCCGGCTGATCGGGTGAACCAAGATGAAAATCGGAGATTTTCGGCTATTAGAAAACACGCGAACGACATGGACAAAGGTGTTTCGTAATGAGCGAAATCGTGATCGATGCTGAGGGAACCATCCTGGGACGGATGGCCGTAACCGTTGCGGAGCACCTGAAGGACGGGACTGACGTGTACGTGATCAATGCCGATAAGGCGATCGTGACAGGAGACCGGGAAAACGTGTTCAACAAGTACCGGAAACGGCAGGAACTCGGAAACCGTGAAAGCGGTCCCCACTACCCGAAGGCACCTGCCCGGATCGTGAAACGGACGATCAAGGGCATGCTCCCGAAGAACAAGGACGGCCGGCAAGCATTTAAGAGGTTGAGAACGTATTCTGGAAACCCGGACGGCCTCGAAGCAGATGATATCGAGATGAAGACCGCGGCCGACCTTAAGGGACGGAACTATGTCTCCATCCAGGAGATCACAGCACACATGTAACGGTGAATACACGAATGACAACGATCAACACGATGGGACGGCGGAAAACCGCAAAGGCCCGTGCAACCCTCAAGGAAGGAGAGGGACGGGTAAAGGTCAACAAGAAGCCGCTATCCCGCTACTCGGAGATGGAACAGCTCCGGATGAAGGAACCGCTCCGGATTGCAGCAGACCTCAGTGACGAGGTAGATATCGATGTTACCGCGAACGGTGGCGGAAAGATGGGGCAGGCAGAAGCCGCCCGCATGGCGATCGCCCGCGCACTCGTCGAATACAGTGACGGGGACGACCTCCGCCAGAAGATGCTGGACTACGACCGATACCTGCTGGTCGAAGACTTCCGACGAACAGAAACACGGAAGCCAAGCCAGAGCTCGAAAGGCGCCCGGCACAAGACACAGAAAAGCTACCGGTAACCCCTTCCGAACGGCGAAGGCTGCACGCCTCCACAACATGCAGCCAACAGGTGAACACACCATGATCATCCCAACCCGATGCTTCACATGCGGCAAGGTCATCGCAGACCAGTGGGACGAGTTCAAGGAACGCACAGAAGACGGGGAAACCCCTGGAGACGTTCTGGACGACCTGGGACTGGAGCGATACTGCTGCAGAACCGTCTTCATCACCCACAACGACCTCCTCCCCGAGATTGCCCAGTTCAAAAAGGATTAACCGGTTTTCTGAGCGGTGACCTGTACTCACCCCGGGGACACTGTGCGTACCAGCGCAACATTTAAATGCTGCCTCTCATAGAGGTTTCTACAATCTATGCGTCTCGCGAAAATCGTTGCGGTAACTCTCCTCTTACTGCTTGCTACCGGCGTCGCATCCGGAGAACTCAGTGACGAACATATCGAACTGGTGGTGGAACAGACCGAGCTTGACCAGGGTGACACGCTGGAGGCCCGTGTCGATCTTTCTGACAGATTGAACGATACCGGCTACGTATACGTGTTCACGCTGGGAGACGAGGAGTTCCAGACGGATGACCCGGAGTTCACCCGTGACGTGCATGACACCAGTATCGACAGGCTGACCGTTTACGTAAACGACACGGAAACCGGTGATACCGCCCGTGACTCTGTGCATATCACCGTGGACGAACCGGACGACGAGGAACTATGCCACGAAGAGTTCAGGGACGCCTATGAATCAGCAGAAGAAACCGATCTATGTACGGATGAGACCGCGGAGATGCAGTGTCCGCACGATACGAGTATAACCCGCAGTGCAACCGATGGCTGTATCATCACAGAACTGGCGGACCAGGGATGGGAACGCGTAGAGGATACGGATGAAGACGAAGACGAAGATATCACGTATGACGTTGAACTCAGTGTCTCCCCCACCGCAGTCGCACACGGCGAACATATCGAGGCCACGGTCAGGGTCAACGGCGAGGTCCGGGACGACCTGGAATACGAATGGAACCAGCGGAACGTACTGACCCGCGACGACGAACTCCCGGACGTTTCCGAACCGCGGATAACGATTATAGCCCGTGACGACGGCCGCACACCTGAAGCACTACTACATGTCCACGTACTGGACGACGGTGCACTGATCGGACGGGCCGAAGCCGAGATCGAATGGACGGTGTACGAACCGGACGTTGACGGCCTTGATGTGGCATACCACGATAGTAGTATCGATGTGGCGATGACAGAAGCGGAACTGGATGACCGGCCGCAGTTCCGTGCCGGGACATCTCTCGATGCCTGGGACGAGATCCAGCTGGACGGCCGGCACGTCACCGGTGGCATCGAGATGGAACTGCGTGAACTCACGGAGCAAGATTACGAAACCGAGGACACCCTGATCCCGTACGCGGTCGTCCAGATAACCGGTGAGAACCTCGACGGTCTCGGCCTGCATATAACGGCGGACGTGGCAAACGACTGGCTGCTGGACCACGACCTGATCATGACTGACCGGCACGCCGACATCAGCTTCTACCGCGTTGATGGCAGCAGCTGGGAGCAACTCCCCTCCCTCACGACCCGGTCACAGATCGATGACCATGTCGGCCTTCGGTCGGATCCGACCCGGACCAGTGACAGGCACGAGTTCCACGTATCCGGTGACGCGGTCACGATCGGTATCGCCGGCGATCCGAACGGTATCGATGTCGGACGGTTCGCCGTCAGCCCGGACGACGTATGTGACGAACTGCGCGACGGAGAACCAGTCCCCGGTGGCTGGGAGGAGATCGACGTCCCCTGTGACGTCCACGAACGGGTGGAACACGTAGAGGATAGACTGTACGGGATGGCTGAACGCATGGATTCAGACGCAGAGGAGGTCAACATCGACCTTGATGCACGCGTAAGCGATATAGAACAGCTGATCGAAACGTACCGACTGTACGAGGCCGAGGAAGAGATCGAGGAACTGCAGCTGGAACTCCGTGAGGCGATCCGCGAACACAGGGACACCCGGACACGGGACACGCCAGAGGATCAGCAGGATGAGATGGAGATGCAGATTCAGCGCCAGATGATCGACCGGTACCCGGAAGAGCTCCATGACCTCTATGAACGCCCGGAACACATCCAGGACCTGTACGACCGACACCAGGAACTGCTTGAGGCCGGCGAACAACGCGAGGCCGGAGAACTCATGCAGGAGATCCGGGACGAGAAACAGGACACCGACGCATACCAGCGACTGGAACGTGCCGGCAACATCCATAGAACCATCGAACGCCTTCTGGACAGGGACGAGCTTGATGACGACCACGCACAGGACCTGGAAGAAGCGGAACGCCTCCTGCTTGAGGAACACGATATCGACACCGCCGAAACGATGGTGGAGGACGTTGAAAGCGACCTGCAGACTGCACGGATGCGGGACGCTGTCCGCCGGATGCTACAGGACCCGGAGACCCGTCGCATGCTCCGCGACTTCGTCATCAGCGTCATCCCTGGACTGGGATAACGGCATCACCGCTCTCGACAGGTCAGAAACATAGTAAACTGTGACATAGTTCTTACCGTTACTGCCGTGTGTACCCGATCAGGAGTCGATATAAAATGTGCCGTCGAACGAGTCATCCTGATCGGACATGGCATCAGAAATCCGCCCATACACGTCGTACCGTCCTTCCGGGAATCCCAGGAGTCCAGGATTCATCCCGTGCCAGATACACCGATCCATCGTGTTTCCGGACCCGGTAAACTCGATCGTATTGAACCCCTGTTCCTCAAATCTTCCCGGACCATCAATGTATACCTCGAACCGTACAGCACCTCTCCCATCCTCCAGCGTCGCATTCTCAATCTCGTTGTACATGTACACCGTGTCACGGGGCCCGTACGTATTGAACGGGTTATCCGGATAATCTCCGCACCCCTGTGGTTCACCACCGGGAAAGTCCGTCTTGGTGACCTCGAACGGCTCAACCGTCTGCCTCATCTCTTCAACACACCCGCCACCAAGAACAGCAGCCGCTGTGGCTGCAAGAACATCACGGCGCGATGGTTCATATTCCATACGCTAACCACTACCAGCCAATAATTATATAGTTACGGTCTGTTCCCACCGATTCCACCGTACCTGCTGTACCTCCACTGACCCACACCGTTTGAACCACACAACCAGAAGGACCGAATCCCCGCAACAATGCTTCACCTGCTCCGTGACGTTGTCATCAGCGTCATCCCCGGCATGAGATAATGTGTCGACCTAATAGGTTAATTTCCAACAGCGCTCTCAATAGCCTTCTTCTCTTTCTGGGCCGCTCGCCTCCCCTTCCATTCCGTCACCGCCTTGAGTACCGGTTCCAGGATACGGACGAGACGGGACTCACCGAACGAGTATTCTCCTTTCGCCGTGACCCTGGTGCCATCCTCGATTTCCTTATAATAGTAGTGGGTCTCACCCGACACCATCCCACTGTCAAACTCCACAAGCACATGCCTGTTTGGTTCAACAACGGTAACATGCATATCGAGCGTGTCCGGCTTCAAGAACAGGCGGTACGATGCCTGTGCGATGATCTCATCATCCGACTCCTCAACGATCTTCAGATCGTCCAGCCCGGAGAAGTGCCGTGTCCAGTGGTCCGGCTCCATACCGTGCTCGAACGCCACCTCAACCGGTGCACACACCTCATAGCTGTAATCCAACGATATCACGGGTGAACGCCACATAAGCATATCAGAACGACCAGTTAAATAATCCTGTCATACTGGTTATACAGTATATTTATAGCATCTGAACGGTGCAAGTAAGTGTATGATACTTGAGGCGCGTACGAACGTTGATTCACCACCTGAAGCAGTGTTTGCCTTCTTTGAGCATTGAATTAGGACGGGTTAAAAATCTCCTGTCTGTCCGATCTTGTTCGAACAGTATATAAGAAACCAGCGAGTTATTGTAGTCATGGAGCGAAAGGCGCTTTGTCTATCCGTTCTATCAGTGTTATACGTTACTTTAACAGCTGCCAGTGATGGGGCAGTCTCTACTCTTCATGGGGCGCCGCTGACAGACCGTCTCGTAGTATCTGCGTTCCTCCTTATTGTCGGCGCAGGGGTTCTGTTCATCATTAATCTTGTCGTCGTTGCGGCCATAAAACGCGGTATGTCGACCGTTCTCAACTGGACGCCTGAACAGCCAGTACTGAAAAAACGCATCCTTGCTGTGTCTATAGTGTCTCCGCTATTTTACTATATGGGGCTGCTTGCAGTAGAAACTCTTGCCTCAAGACATGTCGATGAGTTGGTGTTCTATCTTGGACCAGGGTTCATGATACTTCTTGTTGCACCAACAGCATACCTCCTCCTTTTCAAAGACGTGTATGGGCACAAGCCTGCGATGTATGCGAGTATAGCGTTCGGTGTACTGAGTAATCCAATGTGGATAGGGGTCCTCTTCTGGATAGGAGTATGGATAGGGATAATGTGATCAATTGTCTGGCTGCAGAAAAAGGTTTACGCTCCCCCCCTCTCAAAAAGCTGCTGAAGAAGCGGCCTTTGAGTACGGTACCGGAAACTCGAATTGGAAGAAGCAATAGAGACGCATATATAGTTAAAAACTCTGACTCCTTCCATCAATCCTCTAGAACCCACCTACGTTCCTAGATGCCAGGGTCACGAATATCAGCATTAGGGCTTCGATTCGTAGGCTTCGCACCAGGAACTGATGCCAGGGCCGCGAATCGAACGCGGGTCTGACCGCCCCCAGCGGCCAATGATACCACTACACCACCCCGGCTTGTGAAACCTGCCGGGGTTAGAAAACCTTTTCAGGTTTTCTGGGACCTCTGACCTCTGCAAGGTCGTCGGGACCACCCCGGCGTCTGTAGTCAGGTAATGGGAGAACAAGTTTAATCAATATATTATATTGTTCCTGTCAGTCGTCGCCGACGAGTTCGCGTTTCTTGCGTTCGTATTCTTCGTCGGTGATGTTGCCCTTGTCGTGCTGGTCGGTCAGGTTCTCGATCTGTTCCGCGGCATCCAGGTTGTTCTGCATGTCCCGGATCTCTCCGGCGACCCGGACCGCGGCGTCCTCCGGCATCATGAACCGGTTCTCATCCTGTTTCGTGTTGACGACGAGGATGTCGAAGTCTTTCCGGGTCTCAACGTGGATGTCGTTGATGTCGCTGATGTGGATGTCCGTATACTTGTTTTTCTCACCGAGCTGCATGACCTGGGATGAGGAGAAACAGATGAGGCGTTCGTTGGTGACGGCGAGGATGCGTTTCCCCTTCTCATCCGCGATACCGGTGATGACGTGAATGCGTTCCTGGGGGGATAGCTGGTTTTCGAACCCGGAGAATTCTTCCACGTCCACATCCCCAAGGACCAGTACGTGCTCGTAAGCCTCGCGTTGCTGGTTCGTCGGCTCCGCCCGGATATCCCTATCGTTGTTCCCCATCACACCAATCTATTTAGGGCGGGTGCTTAAAAATAATGTGTGTATGTCCACGGTGAAACGCCTGTTCTATGCATGTGCAGCGATAGCCGGCCTGATCTTTGCACTGCAGATACTGGCAGAATCCACGGCCATGCTGGGCCCGATACTGGAGACGGTGCTGGAACGGGTGATCCGGGGCGACCTGTCCGCACTGGGTGCAGGGTGGATCAGTGCCATGCTGCTGTTGAACGGGGCGTCGGTCATGGCGATCGGTTTGTCCTTCCTGGTTGCCGGGGTGATAACCGCGACAGAGTATTTCATGGTGATGGCCGGATCCCGACTCGGTGCAGCGTTCATCGTCGTCTTCCTCGGGTTCCTGGAGTATATGCGCGGCCAGAACGAAAGTTTGCGTGACGCGACATCGATCGGGGTACTCAGCTTTCTCACAACCTACCTCGTGTATGCACCGGCAATCGTGATCGGGTACGTGCTGCTGCAGTGGTTCCCGCTGGACACGGTATCGGCAGCGTACAACTTGCCGCGGGTGACCATCGTCGAACTGTTCAACCAGCTTGCACTGGTGACGCTGGACGTATTGGGGAATGCCGGTGCCGGGTTCGGCATGGGTGTGGCTGCGTTGTTCGTCAGCCTCCACATCTTCGACAAGGCGTTTACCGGTGTGAGCGCGGACACGTTCCGCAGCAAGTATTTCCGGTTCATCCTGAACAACCGGTGGGTAAGCTTCGCCGCCGGGCTGGCAATCACCGCGGTCACGATGAGCGTTGCCATTTCACTGGCGTTGCTGGTTCCGCTTCACAGCAAGGGATACCTGAAACGGGATGAGCTGATCCCGTACATCCTCGGAGCGAACGTCGCCACCATGTCCGGCACCATCCTCGCCGCCGCCATACTGGACACCACGACTGGGATGAGCATCGTCCTCCTGTTCACTGCTGTCATCGCCGCCGTCACGCTGGTCTCGATGATCTTCTACGACCAGTTCTACACCGTACTGAAATGGGTGTTCGACCAGATCATGCTGGATAAGAACAAGTTCTTCCTGTTCATCCTCAGCCTCGGTGTCATCCCGCTGCTGCTGATACTGGGGTGAGAAAAAATGTGTGGGGCTGACGCGTGTTACGGCGTCAGCTTCCCGAGCATGGACCGGATCTTGGATCCTTTGACCATGGATTTGAGTTCGTCCCGGACCGCTTCTTCCTCGTCCAGGTTCTGCTGTAGTGCGTCGGTCACGTCGTCACCGAGATCAAGTTTGTTGGCAAGCATGAGCAGTGTTTCGTATGCTGTGATCTCATTCCGTTCCGCTTTCAGAGCGGCACCGAGATAGTGCAGGTTATGCAGTTCCGGCTGATCAAACAGGGCTTTGAACTGTTCCTGCTCCTCAACAAGGCCTGCAAGGACCGGTGTCGTATGCTGCTCCGGCTCCTCATCGACCGCTGCGAAGGCGTGTTCCAGCCTACCAATCTGCTTCCGGGTCTCGGACTGGTGGTCTGCGAACGCCTGGCTGATGTCGTCGTTGGTCGCTGCGTCACTCATGTCTCCAAGGACATCCACCTGCTCGTTCTCCATGTAGTACGTTTCCTTCAGTTTGTGCATGAACATGTCGTAAAGTGCGTGCTGTGATGCGTCGTCTTCTACCATTTTTCAGTCACCTGTAACCAGTCGGACGCCGCACCCTTTTTATTGCGTCAAGGTTTTGCACATCCGTGGACACTGGACAGGATACGACCGTCGTACACCCCACTATGCCCTCCGTCTCCATCCTGGGATAGAACCACATCCAGAACAGGACGTATCAGAGTAACCTCCATCCTCCCTGTCAACGCGATACGTTCAGCCACACACGAGGAAGGAACCGCTCGTCCCACGTCTGACGGATGAGCTTACCGACGATCTGGAGGAAACACAGATCGGGTATAACACGATGCAGCCGTTCGCCGTCTACAGCAGAGACGACCTTGAACGTGTATAGTTCTTCCCGGGATAACCTATCCACGGGAGCCGGACTGTTCACGCACCGTCTCCACCTTCGGCGCAACGTGCGCCACACAGTACGCGTTCTCCGGATGCTTCTCGTAGTAGTCCTGGTGCTCGTCTTCCGCCGGATAGAACGGTTCCACGGGCTCGACCGCGGTCATGATCGGATCATCAAAGACATCCTCCCGTTCCAGTTCTTCGATGAACGATTCCGCCAGCCGTTTCTGCTCTTCAGTGTGGTAGAAGATGACTGGCCGGTACTGCGGACCCACGTCCGGACCCTGCCGGTGCTCCGTGGTCGGGTCGTGGATCCTGAAGAACACGTCCAGCAGCTCCTCGTACGTGACCCTGTCCGGATCGTATGTGATCCTGACCGCTTCCACGTGCCCCGTGTCACCGCTACACACCGCTTCATACGTCGGGCTTTCCACGTTCCCACCGGTATAGCCGGACACCACTGCTTCCACGCCGTCAACCGCCTTGAACGCGGCCTCCACGCACCAGAAGCAGCCACCGGCAACCGTTGCCGTCGCCATACCGCAACACTTCACACCCCTTACTTAAATACGCGTCAGGCATTCTCACAGGAACGGACCGCGGAGGCCCACGACCTATAAGAATATTACCGTCCAAAGCTAGAAAGGTATAAAAGACCTCATCCGCACGTTTCAACACAGGTCTTTTCAGCGTTCAGCTGCGTGTTTCTACCAGCTGATGCCCCGATAGTGTAGTCCGGCCCATCATCTCGGCCTTTCGAGCCGAAGACCGGGGTTCAAATCCCCGTCGGGGCATATCTTCGATATGCGAGACCGGGAGATTTGAAGCCTAAGAAGATCTCTGATCTTCGGCGGTTCCAAATCCCGTCGGGGCATTTTAACGGTTTTTTCAGGAGTCTGTTTGTATGTGAGTAGTTTCGTGTGTTTTTGTTGCTTGAATAAGCCATGTAATTTTTCAGTCATTCCACGAACCGTGTAATATGAGCGAAAAGGCCGGTGTTCCGGAAGGGGAGCAGGATACGGTTGATGCGGTCCCGTTCTACTGCGTGGACTGTAATACGGATGTGAAGCTGAAGACGGAGGTGGTGGAAGAGGGAAACGGCGATACCGGTATCAGCTGTGAGTGCCTGTTCGTCCCGATCATCGATTTCTCGGAGCAGGATCTGCCGTCGAAATGGTCACAGAAAGGCGATATCTCGCCATAATGACTCCTGTCCGCCTGCAGTCGTTTGCCGGTGAACGTAAAGCATTTTTAACCGTGCTTCTTCTATAGTGTGCCGGAGGCTCTGATCATCGATGGGATCCCGGTTTGCTGTGGCTGTGCTGTGTTTGTTCTTCGTGGTGTCGATGGCGGTCGCCGTGGGGCTGGATGCGGATACGGTGACGCTTGAGGATAGCGGTTTGAACGGTGTGGACGGAACCGGTGACAGCGATTCAGATACTGGTGGGTTGCTGGATGGGGATGTGGAGAAGTTTATCGTGCGGACCGCTGGCGACCCAGGTCCGGTAGTGGACGAACTGGAGGATCTTGGTGTCACGGTACGATATGAATATGAGCTGATCGATGCGGTTGCCGTGGAGATGGTTCCTGCACTGCTGGAGACCGTAGAAGATGTTCCCGGGGTCGAAGCGGTTGAGGATGATGCGGTCATCGAACCGGTGCTGGTACAGAGCACGTCCCAGATCAATGCGCAACAGGTGTGGGATGGTCACGGTGAAACCGGTGACGGTGTTGTGATCGCTGTGCTGGATACCGGGATCGCGGAGCACGATGACCTGGAGAACGTGGTGGACCGGCAGGACTTCACCGGGGAAGGGGATGGTGATGAGCATGGGCACGGCACGCATGTGGCGTCCACCGCTGCCGGCTCCGGTGCGGCCTCTGCAGGAACGTACCGCGGTGTGGCGGACGGTGCCGATCTGATGGATGTGAAGGTACTGGATCGGACCGGGGCCGGACACATGTCTGACGCGATCGCCGGGATGGAGTACGCCACGGGGAACGGGGCCGACATCCTGTCATTGAGCATCGGAGCCAGCATCCCCTGTGACGGGAACGATGCGATGAGTCTGGCTGCTGATACCGTGGTGGAGCGTGGTGTCGTTGTTGTCGCTGCTGCCGGGAACAGCGGTCCTGCGGCAGGAACGATTACGTCGCCGGGCTGTGCCGAGAATGTGATCACGGTCGGTGCGGTGGATGCGACGGATAGCACGGCTGCGTTCAGTTCCCGTGGGCCGACGGCTGATGGCCGGGCGAAGCCGGATGTTGTGGCTCCGGGCGTATTGATCGGTGCAGCCAGTAATGACGGTGGGTACACGACCAAGTCCGGTACGTCCATGGCGACGCCGCACGTCGCCGGTGTTGCCGCGTTGCTGCTCGCAGCTGATCCCGGTCTATCCCCTGAACGGGTGAAGACGGTGGTCATGGAGACAGCGGCTGATATCGGTGAGGACCGGTACGCGCAAGGTGCTGGCCGGGTTGATGCAGAAGCAGCCTTTGCTGATGCTACCGATGCAGAGCCAGGTGCCGCGGAAGCGGATCGGGATCGTGAACGCGATGATGCCTCGTCCACCGCCCGTGAATCTGAGGGTATGGAGGAGGTGACCGGGGTCGAGCAGCGGGAGCGGAACGGTACGATGCAGTACCGGGTGACCGGGCTCGTGAACGGGACCTTTGTCGATGTATGGGTGGATCCGGAGGGGGACAGGGTGGTGGCTGTTGAACCGGTGGGGACGGTACGGAGTTTCGTGCTCCATCTGCAGCACAGGGTTTCTTCACTGCTTGCAGGACTGTTTTCGTAGTCGTTGTGCAGGCGGGTGGCGAGGATGGATAATGCATAAATAGTGATGCAGGTAACGGTGTGTATTATGGGACGGGTTGATCTGTTCACGGCAGGCGGTGTCGGTGCAGCCGTTGTCGGTGCCGGCATGTTCCTCCTGGGTATCGTGGCCTGGCAGTGGGGATGGGGCGTTGACGTGGTACAGGCACTGTCCACGGTTTCTCCAGGATACGGTCCGACGCTCCAGGGAAGTTTCACCGGGATGTTCTGGGGTGCGGTCGACGGCGCGGTGTTCGGTGTGTTGATCGGATACCTGTACAGTTACGGTACACGGTAACCATAACGGACACTTTTTTTGGACTGCCCCCGGTGGGTTCCGTCACGGTGTTACGGTGTTTTTAAAGATGGGTGGCCACCAGTTGTATACAGGTGTGTCAGGATGCAGGATTACGTGGAACGGGTGACAGAGATCTACCGGGAGCTGAAGGCAGCGGATGATATCGATGTCCGGGATGTCGCATCACTGACAGCGGCTATCCTCCAGGAGGAAGCCAAGGACCGGCGCATGGCGTTTATCGACGAACAGAAGAATCAGCGGGTGCAGCAGATGCGTTCCGGTACCGCGGAAGATGCGGAGCACGGATCAGCGGAGTGGCGGGATGATCCTGCGACGGCCGCGCAGAAAAAGGCGTTGCGGAACCTTGACGTCTCCTTCGATGATGACGTGACGAAAGGGGAGGCCTCAGATCTTATCGATGAATCACGCGCCCAGAAAGACGGGGAATCTTGAACGTCTCCATTTTTTAACTACAGCAGTATTCTGCCTGTATACCAGGTTCTACTCGCGCCATGCCTGAACCACGGTACTGCATATCTGCCGACGGTGGTTCCTGGTCAACCATTTCATCATATGTGGTGGGTAACGCGTCTTCCCCCATGTATTCCCGTACGGTGTCGTATCCTTCCTCGATCTCGTCCTGTACGGAGAGGACATGGTCCATGTATTTGTCCATATCCATATCCCGGTAATCTATCTCGTGGCTTTTCTCCGTATCGATCGACATCCCGTAGGCGTCTTCCGCCAGTTCATAGATCTCTCCTTCCGACACGTCCTCGTCCCTGTCGGTCACCACGAAGTCGTAGATTATCTTATCGCCGTCCTGCATGTACACAACGTCAACCCGGTAGTCCTCCATCATGTCCTCCAATGCGTCTGCACCGTCGGCTCCGTCGGATTCCAGGAGTTCTTCGTAGAACGTCTGTGCGTCCCGGTACGATGCCCCGTCCGCGTTGTAGGATGCCTGGCCTTCGTGAAGGAACAGCAGTGCGTCCAGATCCTGTTCCGTGTACGATTCATCGGACTGCCGGATGTCCCGGTACTGCTTGCCGTGGACCAGTTCGTGGTAGAACGTGTCCAGCAACCCGTGTGTCTCATCGTAGAAGTCGATACCGTTCCCGCCCATACCCAACAGGCGGGATAGCAATCCATCCTCATGCTGTTGATGGTCGCCGGAGAGCAGTGCCTCGTTCAGGTAGATGTTCGCATCAGTTCCGCTCATCTTCGTATAGCCGCCGACATGGTCCGGCATCGGTTCGAACTGGATGTTACCAAAATCATATCCCATCGCTTCCGACAGGTCCTGCAGATAGTCCAGTGTCTCCGCCTGCGATCCGTTTTCCAGGACTGCATGCGCATCATTCCAGTCCATCCCTGCTCCTGTCCGTTCCTGGGCTGTATCCATCACCATATCTATCGGGAGTGAAGACTTAAACCGGTTGGGAATCATTCCATGGTATTTAAATCTGGACGGAGAACCTTTCCTCACAGCGATGATCGAACGGGTAACGGTTGATGGGACGGAAGTCGTGCTTGTCGGGACTGCTCACGTTTCTGAGCAAAGCGCCAGGGAAGTCGAAGCGGTGATCGACGCAGAAGACCCGGACGTGGTCTGTGTCGAACTCGATGAGAAACGGTACGAGTCACTGACGGAGGAGGAGCAATGGAAAAACCTGCAGGTCCGGGAGGCACTGAAGGAGGGGAAAGGATCACTCCTCCTGATGAATATCGTGTTATCCATTTACCAGCGGCGTATCGGCGAATCACTGGACGTGAAACCGGGAAGCGAGATGCTGGCAGCGGTGAACGCTGCAAAAGACCGTGACGTCCCCGTCAACCTGATCGACCGCGATATCCAGGACACGATCCGTGACGCGATGTCATCCCTCTCCCTCCTTGAAAAAATGAAGCTACTGTCCTACGGTCTGTACGGGTTGCTGGACGACACCGAGATCAGCCAGGAACAGATCGATGAGATGACCGAATCGAACATCGTGGACAACCTGGTCACGGAACTGGGAGACGAGTTCCCGGGACTGAAAACCACGTTCCTCGACAAACGGGACACCCATATGGCCGCCAACATACGGAAGATCGAGGCAGACAAGGTCGTTGCCGTCGTCGGTGCAGCGCACGTGCGCGGCATCACCAAAAAACTGCAGACTCCCGATATCACCACGCCGGAAACGGTTCCCACACGCCGCATCAGTGTATTCACCATGCTCAAATACGGGATCCCGATGCTGATCCTCAGCATGTTCGCCTACATATTTTACACGATCGGCCCTGCCGCGGCACGGGACGCGTTCCTCGTCTGGTTCGGTTTGAACGCGGTACTGGCCGGGACCATGGCCATCGTCGCGCGGGCGCATCCGGCCACGATCAGTGTCGCCGCAGTTTCCGCCCCATTCTTCTCTATCACCCCGCCGATGCCGACCGGGCTCGTCGCTGCATACACGGAAAACCGGTTCAACCCCCCGACCGTCGGCGACCTGGAATCCATCGGAACCGTGAAGAGCTACCGGGAGTTCTGGAGCAACACCGCTCTCCGCCTTATACTGATCTTCTTCCTCGTCAACCTGGGCAGCAGTCTCGGTACCTATATCGGTGCCGGCTACCTCGCCACCATCATGGCCGGGGCATAACCACACTATTACAATTTAAGAAGCTCCACCCGCCAGTACACAACAGGCAATTCTCCAACAGAAACGCGGGGTTCCCTTGTGGAACCCGGCAGATCGCTCAAACGGATCTCTCCGTTTGCGGGAGTGGCCGAGTGGCCAAAGGCGAGGGACTCAAGATCCCTTCCCTCAGGGGTTCGCAGGTTCAAATCCTGCCTCCCGCATACTACGTATGCTTCTGTCAGGATTGAACCAGTAGAAAATCTTTGATTTTCGTGTTCAAATCCTGCCTCCCGCACTTCACAGTGCCTCTGCCAGGATTTGATACCGGAGCAAACTTGTTTGCGACGTTCAAATCCTGGCTCCCGCATACTACGTATGCTTCTGTCAGGATTGAACCAGTAGAAAATCTTTGATTTTCGTGTTCAAATCCTGCCTCCCGCATTTTTGCTCGACAAGAATGCTCCTAGCAGGCTTCGCTACGCGAGAGCCTGGGTCCCGCACTATCGGTACAGATATAAACACTGTTTCACTGTTCTTACCGTATGCGATCCGTGCTCCTCATCCTTATTTCAGTGGCAGTCCTTGTCAGCGGTTGTGTTACGTTCACTGGTCAGGCCGGTTCAGACACAGCGGCAGGGAATACGCAGGTCCAGTTCGATACCAGTCACGGCGCGTTCACGGTCGAACTGTTTGAGGAACGGGCGCCGAACACGACCGCGAACGTTGTGTCGCTGGTTGAGGACGGGTTCTATGATGAGACGAAGTTCCACCGGGTGATCGATGGTTTCATGATCCAGGGCGGCGACCCGTTGACGCGGAACGACAGTCTGCAGGCGTACTGGGGGACTGGCGGCCCGGGATACACGATAGATGATGAGTTCCATCCCGAGCTGCGGCATGACAGGCCCGGTATCCTGTCGATGGCGAACAGTGGACCGGATACCGGTGGCAGTCAGTTCTTCATCACCGTTGCGGAGACGCCGTGGCTGGATGGGCGGCACGCCGTGTTTGGCGAGGTCGTGGAGGGGTACGCCGTTGTGGAAGAAATCAGTCAGGTAGAGACGGATCACGCTGATCGGCCGGTAGAACACGTTGTAGTGCATAACGTGACGATCGTGTATTAAACAGTGTTTCTATACAGTAGCGTCTCACTCGTCAGGGCCTTATCGGGACCGGATCAGGCGACGACCCAGCACAGCCATGGCCAGGGAGGCGGCGGTGACCGTGATGAACGCGAGCAGGAACGTGTTCTGCGGTGCGTACAGGAACACGGCGGCGAACACGCCGAGGATGATGAGTCGTCCCGTGCATAGGGCGATCTCACGGAACGCGAAGTATTCGATGATGTCTTCTTGCTCTGCACGTTCCAGAACTTCCGAGTACAGTGGAATGGTGGTGACGAAGTAGACGAGGCCGTTGATGAAGGAGATGACGAACGCATGGAGCGGCGTGGTGACGAATGCCATCGCGATCCATGTCGCAGCGGTGATGGTGGCACCGGTGACGAGCACCTGGCTGCGGGTGTCCGCGGTGATGTATTTGCCGAGTGCGATGCTGGTTACCGCCCCGCCAAGTGCCATGATGCTGCCGGCGCCGCCGATGTTGAGGGCACCGGTGACGACCACGGCCAGGTACAGCGGCCATAAGACTTTCTCTCCCATCCCATTCGCGCCGCGGGCCGCGAACACGAGGAAGTCTGTGAGGTGGTCGCGGTTGAAGATGTCACCTGGAGACACCTGCATACCGGAGTGATGTTCGCGTGACAGGAGGAACGGGAGGTATGACAGCATGATCAGCAGGACGGTGAACAGGAACAGGACGTTGAACGTGAACAGTTCGATGATCATACCGCCGATGAACGGGGAAAGAACTGATGCGATCAGCGGCATGGAAAGGAAGTATCCGGTCTCCTCCTCGCGGTGGCCGTCATGACTACTACGGGCCATCTCCGCGTTCATCCCGATCCAGTACGTGATGAAGCCGATGCCCCCGAGGACCGCGACCAGGTAGGCGGTGGGTGTCGCCGCATCCAGGGACCGCAGCAGCAGATAGAACCCGAGGATGAACGGGGATGCCACGAACGACGTATGCTTGTACCCGATACGAGCGGTGAGATGCGCGACCATCCAGCTGCACACGATGAACGTCCCATAGTATACCGCGAAGAACAGGAATATCTGCGGAACAGCGAATCCAAGATCATACAGGTATAGCGGGAGGAAGATTGTGACCGTTCCCAGCGCCAGCTGGAACATGAACCGATGCAGGTAGATCTCCTGGATCTCCTGCTGCAGATCGATCCGATGCACGTCGCACCACTCCGTGAAACGGACTGGTGAGTCAAAGAACCGCATGTACCCTCATTGCATCGCCGTATAAAAAACTGTATCCCTCACCTGTTACTCAACACGATGAAACTGTACTACGTGACGTTCCC
>JALDAF010000018.1 GCA_022729315.1 Candidatus Nanohalalkaliarchaeum halalkaliphilum
AGGGAGGGACAGCAGCCGATGCTGTCCACGATCAATATGACCTGTGAACCGGATACTGTCCGTTGGTGGATCCGTAACGATGCACGGTATGGTGCAGATACTGCGGATATATTCATCTTTGAGGACGGTGATTCTGTGGAAACGTTGGCGTTTGACGGCCTTCCGTTTCCCGAACCGATACGGGTAGGGCATGAGCAGGGCGAGTTTCTGATCAGTATACCGGGTGGTGATGAGCTTGCATATGGGACCCGGTACGATATCAGGTTGGAGACGAACGGTGCGTCACTGCAGTCAGCGTGTGTCGTTGGCGATGAATGGTGGGATGCGGGCTGGACGTATCGGCGGCAGGTGGATCTGGAGCAGGTCGAGGCAGATGGGACCACCGGTGTAGAGCTGAACGTAGGGGCGTTACGGGATGAACAGAAGATGCAACCACACTGCTATGATATCCGAACCGTTGTCTCCGGTGAAGACGTACCGTTCGATGTCAACAACCCGGATGACTGTGGAGCCGAGGCCACGCTGGACATCACGTTTCAGGTGTCGGATCCGGCCACTGCAGAAGGCAGTACCTATATTTACTACGGAAATTTCCAGTTCGGTTTACAGCAGCCGTGGGGCGACGACCCGGAGACCCCGCCACATAAAAATGACCTTCTTCCAGAAGAACGGATCAACATCCCGGGATAGTACCTGAAGACCATGTGCTCGCAGTATTCTCGCACGTGATTGCTGTTCGAACAGGTTCTAATCTTCCAGATTAGCAACCTGGGATCGCATCGTTCCTCCAGAACGAGTGCTCAAGCAAGTGCTAATTTTCCAAATTAGCCACTTGCGCCAGAAAGCTTTCTAACTGGACGTCCGGTGAGCCGCCTTCCACGATACGGAACTCGTACTCGCCCATCTTCTCGATGAGTGCCAGTTTGGCCTGCTCGGAGATATCCAGGTTGTAAATCTCTCGATGCAGGGATTTGAGCACGTCCCGGCCGTCAAGCCCACGGTCGATCATCAGGGCGGAGAGTTCGTCACGCGCCTGCTTGAACTGGCCGCCGAGTGCCTGTTCCAGTATCGTATTCACCTCTTCGGGGCGTAGCGCTGCCGAGATCTCGAACACGCTTTCCTCGGTGATATCCGCGTCCCGGATCGATGCGGCCTGCATCACGTTGGTCACCTTCCGCAGATCTCCCTCGGACACGGTGAGCAGTGCGTCCACGCCATCCGTGGTCACGGTCAAACCTTCGCCAGCGGCAACGCGCTGGATGTACTGTTTCACATCATCCTCCTCCAGACGGTTGAACCTGAAGACCGCACAACGCGATTGTATGGGCTCAATAATCTTAGACGAATAGTTGCATGAAAGAATAAACCGCGTGTTGGACGAATATTTCTCCATTGTCCTGCGGATGGCCTGCTGGGCGTCCGAAGTAAGGTTGTCTGCCTCATCCAGGAAAATAATCTTGAAATCTGCGTTCACTGGCCGGGTGCGGGCGAAGTCCTTGATCTGGTTCCGGACCACGCCAATCCCACGGTCGTCGGATGCGTTCGTCTCCTTGAAGTTCTGCTTCCAGTCATCGCCGTACAGGTCCTTTGCCAGTGCGATCGCGGACGTTGTCTTCCCGGTGCCAGCCGGCCCTGCAAACAGCATGTGCGGCACCGAGTTCTTCTCCACGAACGCCTTCAACCGGTCATTGATATGGTCGTGGCCCAGCACCTCCTCCAGTGTGTCAGGCCGGTATTTTTCGGTCCATACTTCGATCATGTGTTCCTCACCTGTTGTTCGTTCATCTGCTGTTCAATCTCCATCGTTCGTTTCACCGGCGTCGTAGAATGCGACCAGCCAGGCTACACTACCATACCCGCAAGACTTTATTAGGGTTAAGGATTGGTCGCTGCAACCCGTCGAACCTATATAATGTGGGGCTTTGTTCCCGTTCACGGGGCTGTCGAAAGATGGGCTACTGTTAAAAAGCAGGTGTGTCGTGTATGGAAGTAGGATGATACTCGCTATCACAGGGACGCCAGGAACAGGGAAAACAACCGTCGCTCCGCTCGTTGCGGACCAGCTGGGGTTTGAACTCATCGATCTGAACGCGTTCATCGAACGGAAGGACCTGAGTACTGAGTACGATGAGGAACGGAACAGCGCCATGGTCGATCCGGATGTGCTGAACGAGGCACTGGACACGGAACTGGAGCCGGGAACCGATTGCGTGATCGAAGGCCATCTCGCGCATCACGTCAACGACCTGGACATGATTGTGGTTCTCCGTGCCAGCCCCGACGAGCTCACGGAACGACTGGAGCAGAAACAGTGGGATGACGCGAAGATCGAGGAGAACGTGATGGCTGAACGGTTGGACAACATCCTCCAGGAAGCGTCCAGCACCTACCCTGATGAGACGTTCGAGGTAGACACCACGGCGCGCGACCCGGAGACCGTTGCCGAAGAGATCGTGTACCTCGTGCAGAACCCGGAGGAACGCTCCCTCTACGTTCCAGGAAGCACCGAATGGGACATGACCGAGATGTAACCCGCTACACGGGAAACCGTATATAAATCTTCATCCGCAGGGTGTTGTACGAGGAGTATCCCATGGCACAGTCAGACGCTGCAAAGAAACGGATGTTCGACAACGTATACATCTGCATGAAATGCAATGCCCGGAACAGACTGCAGAACCCGGAGAAGGCGAACTGCCGGAAATGCGGATACTCAGGTCTCCGACCAAAGCACCGGGAGATCGGCCGGTAAGTTTATCAGTATCCTGTTCTCACTGTTCCACCGGAGGAGTCCACGGGGGAACGTTCAATGCCGATCCAGTTACTTAGAGACGCGCTCACATCGGTACGGTCCACACTTCGCTCAATTCTTTTCTCGTTCCACGATTCTGCGGATACGGGGACAGAAGACAGTAATATACCGGAGAACGACACACCACCGGTGGACACGGACCAGGCATCACCGCAACAGGATGACCTGTCGTACAGCGAGCAGGCAGCCCAGGTATCAAACGCCATCATCGACGCGTTCACACCGGAAACCGCACTGCATATCGGATGCGGGACCGGCCACCACATGAAACCGTTCCTGGACGCCGGTATCGACACGCACGGTGTTGACCCGAGCTCGGTCGCACTGGAGGATCCTGTCGTCCCCGAGGACCGGATCGAGATCTACGACCTGGGATACCCGTACACACCGGACAACGAATACGACCTGGTGGTGTGCCTGGATACGCTGGAGTACGTGGCAGAACGCCACGCCGACATCATCATCCAGTCCATCAGCACATCCGGCGCACGTGCCGTCATCTCCATCCCGATCGCCCCTCACCGCCCCGACCCGGACACCTGGATCAACAAGTTCACGGCACACGACATGCAGTTCGACGAACCCACCACAACCCGACTGGAATCACAACTCCCCACCTCCAACCAGGTATGGGCACCGGACAAGATACTGGTGTTCCGACAACAGTAACCGTTCCTCCCGGGATCTGGCCACTACTAATTTTAAATAGCTTGTACTGCAACCTCTCAACTGCCATCAAGTGTCAGTTGTGCCCCGTTGGCTCAGCGGTAGAGCGCGTCCTTGGTAGGCTGTCTTCTCCACCTGAGAGGACTGCCGGAGAAAATCATGGTTGATTTTCGAAACACACCCTCTCGCCTCCGAGAGCGTGTTGGAACACCGTTCGTAATCAGAACGGTGTGGCCCAAATAGGACGAGATCCCGGGTTCAATTCCCGGACGGGGCTCTCACAGGTTGTGGGGCCATGCGTCCGGTTTTCCGTCGGGAGGCGGTTGAAGGATAATGAGCGATAGAGATCATTTCCACCGTTTACGAAAGTACTATAGCTGGTCGAAATATGGGTATAGTGTTCTTCTCTGGGATTCCAAGCATTTCGGTTTTTACCCCTCTGACCGGGAGGTGGATGAAAAAGACGCACAGGTGGCGATGCAGGACAGACTGGCTGATTCCCTGGAAGTACGCGAAGATGACCGGGTTCTTGACGCTGGTTGTGGGCGTGGTGTGGTGCCAGTCCATCTGGCGGAAAAATACAGATGCACTATCGACGGCATAGATATCATCCCCTTTGAAATTGAACGGGCAAAGCAACGTGCTGGGCAGCGTGACGTATCGGACAGGGTAACGTTCCAAGTCATGAACTACGCAGATATGGCGTTCCCGGACGATACGTTTGACTGTGTCTACACGATGGAGTCTCTCTCCCATGCACCGCGTGTCAAGGCTGTATTACAGGAACTCCGGCGGGTAACCAAACCTGGCGGTCGAATTGCGCTATTCGAATACA
This sequence comes from Candidatus Nanohalalkaliarchaeum halalkaliphilum, assembly GCA_022729315.1. Taxonomy (GTDB): domain Archaea; phylum Nanohalarchaeota; class Nanosalinia; order Nanosalinales; family Nanohalalkaliarchaeaceae; genus Nanohalalkaliarchaeum; species Nanohalalkaliarchaeum halalkaliphilum. The sequence goes on from JALDAF010000018.1 coordinate 4,314, forward strand.
CGATCGCAGCAGATGACGCGTTCACACGCCATGAAAAGAGAATCCTCAACGCGGTCGCAGAGGGATCCGCAATGGATGGGCTAACGGACTTCAGGCACAACCAGTTCCAGCACGTACTGGAAGACTGTGGATTCAGCAACGTAACCGTAGAAAACATCAGTCAACATGTTCTTCCCTCACTGCGCCGACTCCGTAAATATGCTATCCTCCCGTATTATCTGGTTGTAAAACCGCTTGGCCTGTACCGCCGCTTTCCTAACATCACCTCCGCGGTAGCATTCTATCAGATGGCTGAAAACGATAAAATACGTTACAACATATTCACCGCCACAACCTGACACCCTCCCGCCAAATTCGGATAATTCGCCTCCTATGGGCCGCAACAGATATAGTATCGTTCACCTCTGATTTTATAAGCGTCCATCTACCGCTACGGCCGGTGATCCCATCTTAGCGACTACGGCGAAGTTCCGGAACGCTGGGAATCTGGTCTTCCACTCTACGAGCTGTACCATGCACTCAACATATGGAAGTTCATTCACCAAAAATATGGTGAAGAAGATGCTTCCAACCTTAAAGAAGATGTAAAAGAATGCCTCCAAACGTTACAGTAAGGAGGTTACTGGAATGGACATCGATATACGGCCGACGACAGATGATGTTGAAACGGCAACAGATCTCATCCGATCCGCATATGACGAGGTGGCGGAACGATTTCCAACGGGAACGGATGTAGCTGTGGAACTGAAGTGGGGAAGCAGAGACTTTCTCATCAATCAGATGGACGGCGTGGCCGGGTTCGCCAGGTATCCGAACCGTATCGAGATCACGTTCAACACCACGACAGAGCGATGGAAGGATGCGATCCGGGCAAGTGTTGTGCATGAATATGCCCACGTCTGGGACTACGAGCAGCGCGGCCAGAAGTGGGAGTACCGGTGGCAGTACGTCCTCGGCGAAGCACTTGCGCAGCACCTTGCAGAACAGCTCATTCCTGCATACGATGCACCGTGGCGGACGGAACACAGCCCGGAAGACGTGGAAGAACACTGGGACGACCTGAAGCAGAACAAACTCGACGTGGAGATGAAGACGCTAGACGGCGACTGGGATCCAGTCTTCATCAACAAAGGTGACGGCGACTACCCGAACTAACTCGGATACAGCCTCGCCTATTACATCGGCGAGAAACTGCTGGACGACCATGACCTTGAAGACTTCCTAGACCTTACAAAAGAAGACGTAGTGCAGGCAGGCGACCAGTTGTTCTCCTGACAGACATATTCTATTACGAAGAACGAACACGTAACTGGTATAATGTTATCACCGGCCGTGTTTCGATCTCCTCGCATGCGTCGTTCCTTTGCCTAGATCGACTCGATTGAGCGACCGCGTCTAGGTATTCATTCATTACTCAGCGTCCTTGTAAAAGCGTCTTGCGCTTCTTTTTCAGCTGCTTCGGACGGTCGCTGGTGAGCCATGCCGATCTGTTCTTGGGCGTTCCTCTGTTTCCAGCCCCGTTCGTCGTCCGGACCGTACAGATCGCCCTGCTCGAAGGTTCTTGTCTGCCGCCGCATCTCTCTGCGGACCATCTGGAGACCGGTATCCTGAATCGGTCCAAATCCGAGATGCCCTCCGAAATCAAATGATCCACTGACCACGTCAACATCGTGTTCCTCCGCATATTCGCCGGCAGCCTTGGCAACGGCTTTCAATGTTTGTTCGTATATCTTTTTCGTATGGTGGTCACGCATCTCGCCATCAAGTTCATTGATGTCTTCAAGCTTTTCAAGGGCAATTGATACGAGCTGTCGTGGTGAGCGATCAGCTGCAAAGTCTGCCGACCGGTATTCAAACTCTTCAGTGAGTACGGCAGGATTCTGTTCGTTCCGTGTCCCAGTCTTATCCTCGTATGTCAAGTCCTCTTTCAATGCTGCAACCTCGTCTACTGTATAGGCAGGTGTTTCAGCAGTATCCAGCAGCGTATACGCTGCCGGATCAATGTTTTTCAGGGCTTTATCATAGCCAAGATGTTCATGCATATACTACTATTAGGTAGTTACTATATATAAAAGTTTTGGTATTTGTTTATAAAGGATGGGTTTGCCTCCCGTCCAGACCTCAATCTGTTCCGGTACGTAGTCATCGCTGCACTCGAACCGCACATTCATGCACCTGCTGTACCGCATCCTCGTCTTCTTGCTTAAACGGTCGTACGTCCATGTCAATCCCACTCTACGGGCTTGTAGCTTTCTGGATACAGCTCCCTGGCTGTGAATACCCGGATTTTGGGGAACATCGTCCATTCGCCCTTTCTCTCTCTGACGAAGCTGCTGACAATCACTGTTGTATCTTTATCTCCAAACTCGTTTATAGCGTGTCTGCAAGCTCCACAGGGCATGGTTTCTGGATGGTCTTCGTCAGGTACCGGGCCGGCAACAAGGATTGCTTCCACTGTTGCCTGCTCTGATTCTTCGTACTGCATCTGGTTTATGGCGTGTCGTTCCGCACAGACATTGAATGAGGGCTGATTTGACTCGAACGGTTTGCCTGCGTAAATCCCGCCATTATCTGAAAGTACAAATGCGTACAGCACATCGTAAAGCCCTTCCTCCCACCGCTTCTGCGCATGCTCCACTATCTTCTCCCTTGCATACGATACAAGTTCTTCTTCGTCTTCAGTGAGATCATGCGCCATATCTGTTTCACCTACGTGAACCTGATGCTTTTCGCATCCGTATCGATCTCGACTTCGCCACCGATAGGAATGGGGATGATGGGGTCGGCGTGGCCGAAGTCGAAGTTGAATACGACAGGTGTACCCGGTGTATATTCATCCACCCGTTGTTTGATTGTTTCCATCTGTTCTTGTCGGTACGCTTCCCGTTCCTCCGGCGGCACGTCTTTGTGGTGCCGTGTTTTTGGTCGTCCGACGATGATCGCAGCAAACCGTTCAAGTATGCCTCGTTCGCCGAGTGCGAGCAGCAGCCAGTCCATCCAGTAGTGTTCCGGTACTTCTTCCGACGTTTCCAGTACCAGTACCGTGTCCTCAAGTTCGTCAGGTTCTGGCAGGTAGGTGTCGGCTTGGAACTGGCTGGTGAGAATCTCAAAACATCCGCCCCACGTGCGTCCGGTAACGGTTTCACCAGTGGCGTTGTGCCACTGCCAGCCCGGATTGTCTTCCATCTCCCGCTTTTTATCCAGATTTTCCGGTTCTCCCCATTCCAGTGTCTCGTCCGTGAACCGGTCAGCAGGCCGTACCTCGCCAATACGGTTCTCGAAGAACGCCTTCTTGCAGTATTTGATAGTGTAGTCATGCATCTCACCTTGCATGCCCAGTTCGCTCATCACACACGGCCCGTAGAAGGAGACGATACCGTGATTCCAGAGGAACAGTTCCAGGTTCGTGTTGTCACTGTACCCGTAGAACCGTGTCGGATTGTCCTGAAGTACGTCTGGATCGAGATGTTTCAGTACTCGCATCTGCTCGCCAGCACCGCCGGTTGCTGCGATCACCCCACTAACTGCATCGTCACGGAATGCGTCCATAATGTCCTGTGATCGTTTTTCCGGGTGCTTCGTCAACTCTTCTGAAGACATGTCGCAGGTTGGGTACTCCACTGGTTCCAGTCCGAACACATCCTTCAAGCGCTGTAAGCCAAGTTTGTAAACTTCCGGGAACTCGGTCCTTGCTGGTCCATTACCGGAGCGGACGATGGCAACCCTGTCTCCTTCTTCCAGCTTCGGTGGCACGAGAAAGTCGGTCATACCGTTTGTTTTTACGGGGCGTTTCATTAAATATTTGTGTCAAACCTGTACAACCGCCAAATACCGTCGGGGGATAAAAGAAAAGGGGGGTTGTCCGGCCAGAACAGATAGGCAGGTCTGGCCAGAAGGTTGATCGGAGGTTCACTCCGCGCTATCGTCTTCAAGTGCTGGTTCGGGCATTGGGACAGGTTCCCGGTAGTCACGGTCGCGCTCCGGCAGGACCAGGGTTGAGAGCTGTTCCCGCGTATCCGGGTTGAAGGATCGGATGTCTGTTCGTGAGATGGTGTACAGTGTGTCGTCGATGAAGAACGCACGGTTGGCGCTGGAAGCGTTCACCGTGTGCAGTTCCAGGCCGTCACTGTAATCCCCGAGGTATGCGGCGCCACTTGCCGGGAGGAAGAACTGTTCCCGCTCCGGGTCGTGCTGGAAGGCGTGCATGTTGTGGCGGACACTGGTCCATGCCTCATCAACCACCGTGGACGCCATCACGGTTTCTTCCGGTACGTTTAGGAGGGTAACGGAGAGGTTACGGTGGTAGCGGGGACGGTACATTCCACGGTCTTCCGCCGACTCCTCCAGTTCTTCGACGGTGCGTTCTGTTCGTTCCTGGCCGATCGCCAGTACCGTGTCATCGCTGATGGCGTGGAGGTAGTGGTACGGTGTGTCGAACCGTGCCGTGACGGTGCCGTCGGTGAGCTGGTGGACGGTCATACGGTCGTCCCCGGAAAGGTATAGGTGGTCACCGAGGAATCTGACGTTCGGGAACCGGTCATCGGAAATGTCGGTCACGGTTTCAGCTGTCTCCAGTTCGTCATCGAACAGGGTGAGGTCGTTGGTGCGGTCAGCCGGGAAGCCGCGAGGGTCGATACGGGTGAGTGCGGCGAACCCGTCACCGTGTTCATGGAGGTGCATGCGGTCCGTGATCCGTCCCGGTAGGTTCACCTCGCCTGCCGGCTCCATATCGGTGTCGAACCGGATCAGTGTCGTGGTTTCGATGTCACGTTTCCGGTCCTCGATGTAGTCCTCAAGCTCGTTTTTGATGGTTTCGGCACGGCCCTCGTTGTCGGCGATCCATCGCTCCATCGTGACATCTATCTCCGTGGTGCGGGCCGGTTCGCTTAACTCGTATCCATCAATGTCCTGCAGCCGGTCACGGGTGGCATCGTCGATCGAGGCATGGTTGAGCAGGAAGTCCATCATCACCGTTGAGCGCCGTTCAGATTCTGTGTATGCAACGTACACGTGGCCGCCGGTCATGTATACCTGTGACCGTGGTGATCCGACGAACGCGGTTTCCCCGTCCACGTCCCCGGTTTCAGCATCCATCCGGAGTACGGCGTAGGTCGTATCAACGTCAACAGTGAAGCCGGGATAGTGGATGCCGGTGCACCCGATGCTGACACCGGCCATCGGCCGGATCGGGCAGGGACTGGCACGGTTGATGCGGTCGGACAGGACCAGCACGAGCTGGCCGTCAACCATGCGGGCGGTGTGGATACCGTGCTCCAGATCCTCCTGCCAGGCACGGTCCAGTTCGTCGCCAGTGATACGGTATGCTGTGACCGTATCATCTTCAAGGATTGCGAGCATCCCTGTGTCACGGTCGATGAGGAGTTCGCCCTGTTCCGTCAGGTTTTCCACCATCTGCATGTCCGGCAGGTCGGAGATGACCGTTGTGTTGAAGTCATGGTACCACCGGTTCCCCGTGTAGAATATGCGGTCGCCATCCGTTTTCACGAAGTCTGGTTCGTCTATACCCGCAACCTGTACCGTGGTGGTTTCGCCGTCTTCACCGCTCATGTCCTGTGTTTCCAGGCCATCGGCGGTGACACTGTCTCCTTCCATGGCATAGTCCGCTGTCCGTCCAACTGCCTGGTCTGTTTCAGAGGCGAACCGCTCATCTTCCTCCACTGCATCAAGGTATGCTTTAAATGCCGCCTCGGAGTCGAACGTATCGATAGCCGGTTCATGTGTTTCGGCAGTTTCAAGGATGGGAAGCATGAGAACCGTCAACACGATCACAAGGGCTGCTCCCCCGATAAGCACTGTACTGGATGGGATACGGGTATTCATTGTCATATATCCTGTATCCGGGCCCGCCATTTAAAAACGGGGTGGGTTTGGTTCGGAAGTCATCGAACAACCTTTTAAGGGGTTGATGGGTCAGTCATCAGGTGTTCCGCTCAGTATTTTGAGGGTGCGGACGAAGAGGAATGAGGAGAGGATGGCGGCGACGCCTGCGAGGAATGTTGGGTATTCGAGCGGCAGCTCCTCGTAGACGATCGCGATCGTGATGTATGTGAGTGTGTATACGGTGAATCCTGAAGAGATGAAGAATGCAAGGTGTTTCGGCCACACGTGGTAGTAGTCCAGGACGATGATGAACAGTCCCAGTGCGATGATACCGAACGCGACCATGAACCGGGGGTCAGCACCGGATTCTGCCAGGCCTTCTCCCGTTACAAAGCTCAGCATCGCCATCATGTTTTCCCAGAGGTAGTCCCAGCTGACGATGTCCGGAGAGATCTCGAACAGCAGGATGATTCCCGTGACCACCATGATCAAGGTATTTGATGTGGCTGCGCCCCACCCCAGTTCCTCGCTTCTGTACCGTCCATAATAGAATGCTACCACGATAAGTCCGGCAAGAAGCGGCATCACGGAAGGGATGAATTCGGGATTGTTCACGGGGAAGAACACGATGTCGAAGTACCTGTCTATCATGTAGTCAGCAGTATCCTCCTCAAGTTGCGGCACGACATCTGCCACTGTTGCGGCAGCATTAATATCTGTGAATGACACGACCATGATACCGCTCAGCACCAGGATCACCAGTATAGCGGTGATCACATCCATCAAACTCAGCTGTCTCCCCATCCCACTACACTAGTTGGGCCTATCCAGTCATAAACATTTCCGTCACCGTTCCCTGGGCCGCGTGGAGAAAAACACTGCTGAATCGAGGGTTAGAGGCTGAAACCGGCACGCTCCTGTATAACGTCCCGGTAAAGAACAACCACCACGATCAGACCGATGACAGCACCGGCACCGAACACGGCGAGATCAACGGAATGGGCTCCGTACAGCCCGGTGAACGCTGCTGCAACGCCAGCCGCCACGCTGCCAAGTACCGAATATTTCCGGATATCCTTCTCACCGGGCTCCAGTACACTGTCTCCTGCATACCGGTCAACGAGAACCGGGTGTAACAGTTTGTAGGTGAGCGCAGATACGATCGCAAGCGGTGCAAGTGAGAACACGGTGAGCTCGACCGGGGACAGGGATACCACGATGTCGACCGTTTCCTCCTCCCCGTGGTAGGCGGCCGCAGTCACTATCCACAGAAGTCCTGCCATTATAACCCCTGATACTTTCCCGGCCGCTCTGCGTCCCGGCATATCGGATTCCATACGTGTACATCGTAATCCTTCTTTAAACGTGTTTCCCCCTCCCATCGTTCCTACCGGCACTAACGCGGTTCGTTCCCTCCCCATACCTGACACGCCCGGTCCGACTGCAGTTACCTTAATTAGGCGGTTGAACGCACAGGAACGTATGCGTCGCAGCGGCCTAATCGGGGGCGTGTTCAAGATTCTTGTGTACGGTGTCGTCCTTTTCATCGTACTGTCACTGGTGTTCCCACAGCTGATAGAGGATCCAGCCGCAGCAGCAGCGGATGGCCTGGAAACACTGCACCGTGCCGCAGAAACCGGTACAACGGTTGACGTGGACGGTATCGATGTACAGGATGTTGAGCGTCAAATCCACGATGATGTGAACGATGCTCGCGTACAGCACGGACTGGAACCCCTGGTCTTTGACAGGTCGCTTGCACGGATCGCTCGCGACTACAGCCAGGACATGGCGGAACGCGGGTTTTTCTCACATTATTCGCCGGAGGGAGAGTCCTTTTCGGACCGGTACGAGGCAGCCGGGTACGACTGTGAGATCCATGCTAACGGACAGATATACACGGGCGGGGAGAACCTTGCGCTGAACTCGATCGGCCGCCCCGTCCAGGTGGATGACCGGCAGGAATTCTACACCGAGATAGATGAGCTTTCCGCTTCCGTCGTAACCGGGTGGTTGAATTCGCCGGACCACCGGGAAAACATGCTTCATCAGGTCTGGCAGCGGCAGGGTATCGGCGTCCACATCCAGGAGGACGGTACGGTACACGTCACGCAGAACTTCTGCTGACCTACACCCACACATCGGGGTGCTGGGAACACCACCACCTGTTAAAACACTGTGATCAAAGAACCGTGTATGAGCAGCGTACTGCAGGAGACGTTGCAGGATTCTCCGTACCGCGTGGAGCAGACGCCAGCAGAACGGTTCAAACGGTACCGGTTCACACTGTACCATGACAGCGAGACGGTGGGACGCGGCACACACTTCAGTGGGAGCCGGCACATCCAGCCGTGGATCGAACTCCAGCCCACCGTACCGTTCACCCCGGAACAGGACGAACACCGGGAGCTGTTCGATGCGCTCACCACGGTACTTGAACCTGGCAGCCATCTCATGGTCCACTACCTGCAGGACGATGCAACCGCGGAAACGATCACGGCGAACGTCCCACCCCCTGCGACACCGCTCGGGTTCCTGATGTGGCAGGCCGGCATCCGCTGGTACAAGGACTGGTACTTCACCGAGGGCTGGATGGAGGGCGACCAGAAACTGCAGGGAAACCTCCCGATCAACGAGGAAACACGTATCGAGCGGGAGCAGGAATGGGAAACACGGCTCCAGGCCTTCATCGATCAGGACACTACCCACCAGGAGTGTATTGACCGTGCACGCACACTGATATCCTCACTGTAATTCACGGCCTCAACCACCTGTACGTTCCAAAAAACACGTATTGCCGATCATACAGAGAGGTGCGGGACCAACGGTCTTTTTATTGTTCCGTCGCTGTTGGGAATCCATGCGATCAGGCCTATCCATCCTCAACCTTGTCATGATGGCGGCGCTTGTCACCGGTGGCGGTGTCGGGGCAGCCCTGTACACCGGTGCCGTCCAGATACCGGACGTGGAACTGGCGGATACCGGGGCATGGGGAGAGGTGACCGGAGACTACCTTGAGATCGTAACCACGGTACACGTGAATAATCCGAACGAATTCGATATCGATCTGCGACCGGTCAGCATCGCGTACAGTGTCTACATGAACGATGTGCTGATGGCGCGCGGATCACAGCACGGGGAGAACATCCCATCCGGCAACTCCACCGTCGATATTTCCACGGAGCTGCTACAGTCCAACATCGCAGACTGGTGGGTGTCCCACATGGAGAACGATGAAGTAACCACGGTCACCGCCGAAGCCACCGTCGACCTGGAAACCGCGTTTTTCAGCCACTCCATCGACGGCATCGACTACACGCACGAGATCGATACGGAGCTCCTTCCGATGCTGGAGAAGGCTCTGTCCAGTATCGAGGACCGGTACACGTACCGCGCCACGGGACTGGATATCGTTGACCCGGAGATCGTCATCCGTGACACGTCCGCAGAATGGGGTGCTATCACGCGGGACGAGACCGAACTCCTGCTGACGCTTGACGTGTACAACCCGAACCCGTACCCGTTGCCGACACCGGAGTTCGTCGGACAGCTGGAGATGAACGGTGTCCAGGTCGCGGACTGGGATGCCCACGACGTGAACGTGGCACAGGCACCGACCGACGGCGTGATCGCACCACAGACCGCGAACCAGATCACGCTCGGCATCGCACTGGACCATGACGCGGTCACAGAATGGATGACCGCCCATATCGAACAGGGAGAGCACAGTACCGGCACATTACAGGCCCGCATGGCGTTCACCATCAATGACCAGCGGTTCTACCTCCCACCCCGGGGAAGCCTCCACTGCGAGTTCAGGTTCTGGACCGCAATACTGGAGGACCAGGAACAGCGGATGGAGGACCGCGGCTGCTCGTTCCGGAACGTCGGCCTGATGGACGAAGAGGCTCACGACACCGGCGAGACGGACGATGACACTGATGATGGAGAGGATGACGGGGGCGACGGCGACGAGGAAAGCGGCGGATTGATGGACGGCCTGCTCTGATGCCGGACGATACAGTAAAAAACCTGCGTTCTTACCTGCCTGTATGGGTTCCGACGATCAACGGACGGTTGAAACGTTTACCATGGAACACGGACTTGGTGGAGATGCCAGTGACTGGGTGCACGACCTGCAATCAGAGCTGGGCGAGGTCTCCAAGGAAATCCTGAAAACAACCGAGTACGGCGAACACCGGATTGACGACGTCGAATTCGACGAGGACATGGCGCGGGAGGTCGGCGACCTCTACTTCTCACTGCTTGGACTGGCGAACGAACTCGGCATCGACCTCGGCCAGGCGCTCACCACCGTCCTGGACAAGTACGAAAACCGTTTGCAGGAGTCGGATACGGCAGGATCTGGGAGGTAACTATGGTTTCCTGGCGGTAACGATCCGGTACTTGAACACGCCATCAGTGATGAGTTCGTACTGGTGGTAGGCGGATCCCGGGATGTGTTTGACCGTGTCCGGGATGAACGGGATATGGGAGGCTACCGCGGCAAGCGGTTCATCGGTACGGAACCCATCGGTCACGACCAGCCGACCGTTCTCCCGGAGCACACGGTACGCCTCCTCGAAGAACCGGTCGCGTTCATCGGAATGGCAGACACATTCTACCGCCCACACCACGTCAAACGACGCATCGGGAAGACCGGTGTCACAGAAATCTGCAACCGTGAACGAGACCGCGTCATCCACCTGTTCCTGTTCGGCGTACCGCCGTGCCCGTTCCACCTGCTTCTTTGATATTGACCCCGACAACCTCTGCCCCGACCTCAAGGGCCAGCCACACACTGCTCCCACCCAGTCAACCTCCCGCATCCAGCACGTGGTCGGACGCACTGATATCCACGGCGTCCGCAAGCTTCCGGTTCAGGTAGGCGATGGCTTCAGTCGGTGACCGGTCCTCTCCCGGTTCGTAATACCCGTTATGCATGGCGTGGTGTTTGGACGCCCGACAGAACCGGTCGTACAGAAACTGGCTCCAGTTATAGTACGTGTTCGTCTTTGCTTCTACCGTGGCAGATGTCAATGTTCGTCCTCTTCTTCACCGCTGAGCACGGTATCATACACGTCGGTCCAGCCGACCTGTGACTCGGCCCCGACCGCCCAGGCCACGGCGATGGCCTCCGCCACGTCCTGCTTCGATGCGCCGTGCCCCATCGCCTGCTTGGCGTGGGCCTCGGTACAGTGCTGACAGCGGGACACGATCGAAACGCCGACACCGACAAGTTCGGCGACCATGCGGTCAAGCTCCGAATGGTCGAAGATGGCTTCGTGGAACTCGCCGAACGCCTTCGACGCCTCCGGCAGCTGACGCTTGTACCATGCCGTGTCCAGGAGTTCCTCGTACGCATCCTTCATCCAGTAGATCTGGGTCGAGCCGGTGGTCAGCCATGCCACGCCGAGCGCGGCAGCGATCTCATCCTCTGTAGCACCAAGGTCCTTCGCGGCCCCGGTATGCTGGACCACACCGTTCTCGGACCGGAGCACAGTGGAACACGCAACAGCGATCAACTCCTTCGTCTTCTGGTCGAGTTCACCGTGCTCGTACACCTGTTTCTCAAAGATGTCGAACGAGTCCTTCGCCTTCTTCACGTACTCCGCCAGCCAGTCCGCATCTGGATCCATCTCCGTTTCTGTATCCATACCTCTCTTTTTCTCCCTGCCGCCATTAATACGTTGTGGTCAGCCTGGCCCGGATATCGATAGGGAACGGTCAAAAAAACAGTGTTCAGTCCTGCGGGTTGTACTTGTGGATGGCCTGTCCCAGTGCATCCTCGCACGCTTCTTTGAACGCCTCACTGAGTGTCGGGTGCGCGTGAACAGTCATGGCGATGTCGTCAAGCAGCGCCCCCATCTCGATGGCGAGCGTGGCCTCACCGGTCAGTTCGGAGACGTGCGGCCCCACCATCTGTACACCAAGCAACGCGTTTGACTCCCGGTCTGCCACGACCTTGATGAACCCGTCATCCCGGTCCATGGTCGCGGCACGGCCTGAGGCTGCGAACGAAAACCTTCCGGTCAACACGTCGAACCCCGCCGCCTCCGCTTCCTCCTCATTCATGCCAACCGTGGCAATCTCCGGGTCGGTGTACACGACCGCGGGCACCACGAAGTCGGCGGCAGCGTGTTCTCCGGCGATCGCTTCTGCCGCGACCGCACCGTCCTGGTATCCTTTATGGGCCAGCATCGGCTGTCCTGCCACGTCCCCGATCGCATAGATGCTGGGATCCGTGGACTGCCGCTGCTCGTCGACCTGCACGAACCCATTCTTGTCCAGTTCCACGTCCGTGTTCTCCAGACCATAGTCCGCAGTGTTCGGCTGGCGGCCGACCGCGATCAGCACTTTCTCCGCGTCAAACGTTTCCGTGCCATCACCGGTGTCAACGGTGACCGTTGCCACACCGTGTTCAACCTCGACGCTGTCCGCCATCGCACCCGTTACCAGTTCCATACCCAGGTCCTCCGCGTTCCGTTCCACGGGCTTCACCAGCTCCGCAGGGTTGGCGGGGAGGATGCGGTCCGCTGCCTCGATGACCGTGACCTGTGAACCGAACTTCTGGTGGACCATGCCCAGTTCCATGCCGATGTATCCGCCGCCGATGATGATGAATCGTTCCGGCGGTTCGTCGATGCTCAACGCGTGGCTGGACGATATCACGGTCTCACCGTCCACCTCGATGCCCGGAATATCTACCGGTGAGGAGCCGGTGGCCAGGATGCAGTGCTCGAATTCGACCGCCTCTGCGTCTGCGGAACCGGTGATCCGTGCGTGTGAGGCGGACTGGAGGTAGGCATCGCCCTTGATCACGGTGACGCCATACTTTTTCTCCAGGGTTTCGACACCGGTCGTCAATTTCTCGATAATATCGTTCTTCCAGTCCTGCAGCGTGCTGTGATCCATCTCCGGGTCTGCGGAGAGACCGTAGCCGGTACTGTTCGCCGCGTCGTGGAACGTGTTGGCCGCGTGGATCAGTGCTTTTGACGGGATACAGCCATCGTTGAGGCAGACCCCGCCAAGGTTCTGGTTCTCATCGACCAGCATCACGTCTTTCCCGCGCTGCGCGGAACGGATCGCGGCCAGGTATCCTGCCGGTCCGGCACCGATCACCAGCACGTCAACCTCCGTCGTGATCTCTCCAACGACCATGATACTGTAACACGGTAGCGCTATTTTTATATGGGGCGGTGTGGTGCACCGTCCTCACTACAGATCATTTTGTCAGATGGCTCCCAAGCAGTGTTTGTGGTGTGACACACATGCAGGACAACGATCCGATAGATGAACTGTACGACATCGATGAACGTATCCACAATGCGTATACTGCGCATGGTTCCGACGGGTACGACTTCTACACCTATGTGGCCCACGACTACGAGGATGAGCTGACTGTTGACGAGTACGAAACGGTCGTGGACACAGTGGAGGCTGAACACCTGGTACTGTACCCGACGCTGGATAAACGCTACAAGTGGGATGGCGCCTCAGGGAAGGCGTTCGCCGTGCTCAATGCGGAGAAACCGTTCCCCGGTGCCGACCCTGAACTGGAGCCGGTGCTACGATTCAAACCGCACCAGATCCCGGATCCGTACGACGAGGACCATGCGCAACAGCTGGCAAACCGTGACAGGAACAGGGAACTCCTTGACTACTTCAGTATACGCCCCTGGGAGGACAGCGGGATCGCTGACGACTACGCGGACCACGACCCGTTCAGTCCCAGTGAATGGCTGGACGATACCTGAATGGAGGGACTACGATGGGACACTACGATCTGAACAGGGACATACCGTCACGGGCCGAGATAGAGTTACGTCACCAGGCGTACAGGGCAAAACGCGCAAAACAGTTACGGGACGAGATCACCGAAGAGGAAATCCGCACATACCTCGTGGAACTCCATGAATGTCCAGATGATGGACCGTATGCACTCTGTCTGGAACGACACGTGAAAGACGTGATGTACGACAGCGACACGTTTGAAACAGCGCAGGACCTGGCTGACCAGGGGGTATATGATGACGTGTACGATGCACTCCCGATGCCGGACCGGGGATCGCAGCTGAAGCAGATGTGCTACGATGAGGGATGGGTGAGGCAACGACTGGGATCACATCCCTTGACCGATGCTGGTATCAACGTGATGCTGGACGGTGAGATCGAACGCACGAACGACCCAACGTGGGATGAAGAACGGGCACGGAAATGGCACGAACACGCCTAATGTAAGGAACCGGGTTATTCATCAAGCAGCAGCACGTCCGGGTCCTCAAGGTGCTTGATGAGTTCGTTCATGAACTGGGCGACGTACGCACCGTCCACGACGCGGTGGTCGAACGTGACGGACAGTGGAAGGATACGGCGGATGACAACATCATCGCCCTTTACGACTGGCTCCCGGGTGATGGTGCCGGTGCCGAGGATGACAACCTCCGGGTAGTTGATGATCGGTGTGCCATACCGGCCGCCGATCGACCCGTAGTTGGTGAGGGTGAACGTGCCGCCCCGCATCTCATCCAGTTTCAGGGCATGGTCACGGGCTTTCTCCGCCAGCTCGTTCAGCTCCTTCCCGATCTTAAGGATGCTCTTCTGATCCGCGTGCTTGATGTTCGGCACCATCAGCCCATCATCGGTGGCGACCGCGATCCCGATGTTGTAGTAATCCTTCTTAACGATCTCACCGGTCGACTCATCCAGTGACGCATTCATCAACGGGAATTCGCGGAGCGCGGCGATCGCCGATTTCACGATGAACGGCATGAATGTGAGATGGACGCCACGAGACTCCGCAAACTCTTTCTGGTGCTCCCGCACCTCCCAGAGTTCGGTCACGTCCGCGTCATCGGTCGCGGTCACGTGCGGCGCCGTGTACTTGGAGCGTTCCATGTTCTTCGCGATCGCCTTCCGCGTCCCGGACATCTCCACGCGTTCCACGTCACCGTATTCTGCAAAATTATACTCCTTCGGCGGGAACCGGTTAGGTGTCCCCAGTCCACCGGCAGGACCCACCGCTCCTGTTTCCTGTGTTTCTGCTGCAGGCGTTCCTGTTTCAGCAGCAGGTTTCTGTGTTCCGTCTGCCGCGGCCAGCACATCCTCTTTCGTGACGCGGCCGCCGGGCCCGGAGCCAGCTACAGTTGAAATATCAACGTCTTTTTCACGTGCAAGGCGTCGCGTGGCGGGCGCGGCAAGCACCTTCTTTCGCGGCACCGTAGCGGCATCCTCCCCGCCAGTATCAGCGGTCTCAACGGGCTGTTCCTTCTTCTCTGCTGATTGTGCCTCCTGCTGGTCCGCGTCTTCGAGTCGGCCGACAACGGAGGTGCTGCCGCCGGAGGCCTCTTCTTCAGTATCTGTAGCGTCGGTTTCGATACGGTCCTTCAGCCAGCCGATGAGCGTGGTGCGTTCCTTGCCGTTTTCCTCGGCTTTAAGCACTGCTGATGCATCGAGTTCACCGTCCCTCACCTTCTTCCTGGCCTCGTTCACGGTCATGTCAGCGACTGCCGGTCCCTGATCCGTGGCAGCGTCCTGTCCCTCTTCCGCGTGTTCCGCTCCCGAATCTGCTTCTTCATCCTCGTCTCCGAGCGTGACGATGACGTCTCCGACCGTGATGGTGTCGCCTTCCTCGGCGTGAAGCTCCAGGATGGTGGCGTGTTCCGGTGAGGGGACCTCGACAACGGCCTTGTCGGTCTCCACCT
>JALDAF010000062.1 GCA_022729315.1 Candidatus Nanohalalkaliarchaeum halalkaliphilum
GACGGTTGTGTCGTTGTCGTTGACGCGGTTGACGGTGTGATGCCGCAGACCGAGGCAGTGCTGCGGCAGGCACTGGAGGAGCGTGTCAAACCGGTGCTGTTCATCAACAAGGTTGACCGGCTGATCAACGAACTACAGCTGAGTCCGGAAGAGATGCAGAACCGGTTTGTGAAGATTATCTCTGAAGTGAACAAGCTGATCAAGAAGATCGCACCGGAAGAACTGGCAGATGAATGGACCGTCTCCGTTGAAGGCGGAAAGGTCGCGTTCGGTTCTGCACTGTACAACTGGGCGACTTCGCTTCCATACATGCAGGACAGCGGTGTCAACTTCGAAAAGATTTACGAACTCTGTCAGGACGAGGAGATGGAGGAACTTGCGGATGCTGCACCAGTTGAAGAGGTCATCCTGAACATGGTTGTTGATCACCTTGTCAACCCGAGGGATGCACAGGACTACCGGATCCCGCAGATCTGGCACGGTGACCTGGAATCTGATGTCGGAAAGTCCATGAAAACATCGGATGCGGACGGTCCACTGGTCTGTGTTATCACTAATGTTGAGAATGATCCACACGCCGGCACGATCTGTACGGCCCGCATCTTCTCCGGGACCGTGGATGAAGGATCTACGCTGTACGGTATCGGATCAAAAAGCGAGCAGACCGCTCAGCAGGTCGGTATCTACTCCGGTCCACGCAAATTAAGTATCGATGAGGTGCCGAGCGGGAACATCGTTGCACTGACCGGCGTCGACTATAGTTCCGGTGAAACCGTTGTCGAATCAGGCCTGGAGATCGAACCGTTCGAGCAGATTGAGCACATCTTCGAACCGGTTGTAACCAAGAGCCTGGAGCCGAAGCGGACCGCAGACCTGCCGAAGCTTATCGAGGCACTGCGGGCACGGGCAAAGGAAGATAATACGATCAAGATCTCTATCGATGAGGAGACCGGTGAAACACTGGTGTCCGGACTCGGCGAACTACATATCGAGGCCAAGATCGAACGGTACCTGGAGGAGAAAGGTATCGACATCGAGGTCTCCAAGCCGATCGTTGTCTACCGGGAATCAGTGGAGAACGCGTCCCAGGAGATGGAGGGGCGCTCACCGAACCGTCACAACAAGTTCTACATCACCGTGGAACC
Source organism: Candidatus Nanohalalkaliarchaeum halalkaliphilum (assembly GCA_022729315.1). Taxonomy (GTDB): domain Archaea; phylum Nanohalarchaeota; class Nanosalinia; order Nanosalinales; family Nanohalalkaliarchaeaceae; genus Nanohalalkaliarchaeum; species Nanohalalkaliarchaeum halalkaliphilum. The sequence goes on from JALDAF010000062.1 coordinate 1,146, forward strand.
GCTTGAAAGCGACGTATATGAAACGGTGCAGGAAGGCGAACTTCCGGAAGGCAAGGTCCGCAGCCAGGACGAGACAGAGGTCCGGGACATACTGGTCGAAGCCGGTATGCACAAGGACGAAGGAGAGAACGTTATGGATATCTACAAAGGCAACCTGTTCCTCGATATGAGCCGTGGCGTCCAGTACCTCAACGAGGTTGAGGAGCTGATGCTGGAAGCGTTCCACGAGATCGTTGACGAGGGACCACTGGCAGCAGAACCAAGCATCCGGCTCAAGGTAAAGATCCACGACGCAAGCCTGCACGAGGACGCAGTACACCGTGGACCGGCACAGGTCATTCCCGCAGTGAAGGGAGCGATCACCCGTGCCATGATGGATGCGGACGCCCAGCTCTACGAGCCGAAACAGATCCTCCGGATCGATTCACCGGCGAACGAGATGGGTGGCGCCATGGGCGAAGTCTCGAACCGGCGTGGCGAAGTACTGGACATGGAGGACGACGATGACTCAGCGATCATCCAGGCCAAGGTACCGGTCGCAGAGATGTTTGGATTCGAGGCAGACCTGAAATCCGCGACACAGGGTAAGGGATTCTACTCGCTGATGGACCAGGTCTTCGAACCACTGCCACGCGGCATGCAGGACGAGATCATCCTGGAGATCCGGGAGCGGAAAGGCATGAAGCAGGAAGTCCCGACCATGGAAACCCTTAGCGGGTAACCGGGACACATTTAACCCTGCAAGACACGTACTGGTACGGTATGCGGAGCAGGGTTAACCTGGGACTCGTTATCGGTATCGCCGGCATCATCACGTACTACAGTGTTAAACCGTTGCCGACCGGACCGTACGACCCGTCCGGCGCCAACCTCACCTACCTGTACCACGTCGCCGCCTACCTTGTGCTGGCCGCCGCACTTCTCCTCTACTTCCACGATACGCCGAAGGGACACATCGAAGCGGTTGTGGCTGCATCACTCTTTGGTGCAGTGATCGAGGTCGTGCAGTACGGGGTGCCGGGCCGCCACTTCACACTGATCGATATCGGTCTCAACATATTCGGTGCCTCACTGGTCCTCCTAGATCATCGGATCAGTGTCGTGACACGCATCATCGAACTGGAGGACCGGATCCTGACCCGCATCCTGTACCGGGCATAGCCTGCTGTGAGAACAGTATAGTGTCAAAATGGCGTAGAAACACCCATGAACACCCCGTTTAAAACGGTGTTAACACCATACCCTTTTTAAATATTGTCGGGGATAGTAGTCGTGTATAGACGAATCTATATTAGGTGAACCATCCAATGGCAGACAAACCACACATTAACCTGGTGACCATCGGTCACGTTGATCACGGCAAGTCAACAATGATCGGAAGGCTGCTCTGGGACACAGAGAACCTTCCGGAAGAAGAAATGCGGAAACTCAAGGAAGAAGCAGCGGAACAAGGGAAAGAAACCTTTGAATTCGCGTTCGCTATGGATAATCTGAAAGAGGAGCGGGAACGTGGTGTGACGATCGATCTTCGACACAAGAAGTTCGACTCCAATAACTACGAGTTCACCATGATCGACGCTCCAGGGCACCGTGACTTCATCAAAAACATGATCACGGGCGCTGCACAGGCAGACGCAGGAATCCTGGTCGTAGCGGCAGACGACGGCATCCAGCCGCAGACCAAGGAACACGCATACCTGTCCAAGGTGCTGGGTATCGACCAGCTGCTCGTTGCAGTCAACAAGATGGACGTCAAGGATTACGCTGAAGACGCCTACAACGATGTCAAGCAGGAAGTCCAGGAACTCCTGCAGAGCGTCGGATACCCTGGAGACATCAAGTTCATCCCGGTCTCCGCATACAACGGCGACAACGTCGTTGAGGAATCCGGTGAGATGCCATGGTACGACGGGGAAACCCTGTACGAAGCACTTGACGAACTGGAGCGACCGGACCAGCCGAGCGACCTACCGCTCCGCGTCCCCATCCAGGACAACTACGATATCAAAGGTGTCGGAGCAGTACCGGTCGGCCGAGTTGAAACCGGCGTACTGAACCTGGGAGACGATGTCACGTTCGAACCGGCATCCACCCGACTCAACAAGAATGTCGGCGGAGAAGTCAAGACGATCGAACAGCACCACGAAGAAGTCCAGCAGGCAGAGCCAGGCGCCAACATCGGATTCAACGTCCGCGGCGTCGGCAAGCAGGACGTGAAGCGTGGAGACGTTGCAGGACACCCTGACAACGCACCGACAGTGGTCGACGAGTTCAAGGCACAGATCATCGTGCTGGACCACCCGAACGTCATCACGGAAGGATACACCCCTGTGTTCCACATCAACACGGCACAGGTTGCCTGTACATTCACCGAGGTCCACAAGACGCTGGATCCGAAGAGCGGTGAGGTCAAGGACGAGGACCCTGACTACATCCAGACCGGTGAATCCGCAGTGGTCACGCTGAAGCCGCAGAAGCCACTCGTCATCGAAAAGAACGATGACATCCCACAGATGGCACGGTTCGCGATCCGGGACATGGACCGCACCGTCGGCGCAGGCATGTGTATCGACCACACACCAAAGTAACACGGTGAGGGCCTAAACCGCCCTTCACACATTCTCTTCTCTTCTTTTCTCCTTTACTACCACCCATAAAACCAATACCTGTGCCACGCCATTGACGCGGACAATCACTCTGTATCACCAGAAAAGGTTCCTGAGACCACCCAAAACCCTCATAAATCTCCGCCACCAACACCTGTACACCGATGATGTATGAACGATTGAAGAACGCATTGCAGGAGAACGGCGAGCTTATGCTCCGGATGGCATCCGGCGAAGACGTTGAGATCCACCTCCACAACACCGAGTTCAAGGAAGAACCAATCATCGAGGTGGAGGGACAGGACGAAACCCACTGGCTGAATGCCGAGGAAGTGGAACGGTACTGGATCCACAACGACTTCTAACCTCGCGGTATCACCACATCACTCCGATTCTGTAAGAAGTTTCGGTAGTTTCCCCTTACTTCCCTCATGAAACACCGCCGATACAAGAAACTGGCGCGGGAACACACGGGACAGTACGAATACATCGAAGCCGGTGGTGCCTGTGACCTATCTGAAGACGACTTCGACCAGGAATAACGACATTTCATTTAAAAGAATTCTCTCCAAGGTATAGGTTACGATGAACAAGGCACGTGTCAAGCTGCGCAGCACCAACCCGGAAAAGGTTGACAGTGTCGCAGCCGATGTGATCGAGACAGCGGAGAAGTACAACGCAGACGTAGCCGGACCGATCCCGCTCCCAACCGAGACACTGACCATCCCCACCCTCCGCTCACCGGACGGTGAAGGAAAGAACACGTGGGAGCAGTGGCAGATGCGTGTCCACAAACGGATCGTTGACGTATCCGACTCCGAACGCGCACTCCGACAGATCATGCGTGTCCACGTCCCGGAAGGCGTCAACATCGAAGTCGAGATCATCGAATAATCCTGTCTTCTCTCTATCCCCTCCTGAAGCATCCGTTTTCGCACATCAACTGACGCATTCTATAAAAGAGTAGAACCTATAATCAGTGACACATGCCCAGGTGGCAGACTCCCTAGAAAATTCGTCCGGATTTTCGTGGATCGCAGAAACGCGTCCGCGCGTTTCGACAGTACCACCTGGAAAACATAGAAGCAAAACATGCCCAGGTGGCAGAGTGACGCACGTTACCGTGCTAAGAACTGCCGCCTGAAAGCATATTACACAAACAGTACATGCCCAGGTGGCAGAGCTCGATGAACCCTTGAGGTTCACTCGATCGAACCACCTGGAAAACATAGAAGCAAAACATGCCCAGGTGGCAGAGTGGACTAACGCGCCA
>JALDAF010000060.1 GCA_022729315.1 Candidatus Nanohalalkaliarchaeum halalkaliphilum
AGCTCAGCGGTCACCAGCTCCATGTCCTCGAGAACATCTCCCTCTATCACCGCTTCCGGGAGCGTCTCCCCGGACTCCTTATCACCAGCCTCCGTCCCTTCATCCTCCGCTTCGTCACCGGCATCCGTTTCCGCATCCGCAGCTTCTGCATCTTCAGCTGTTTCCTCCACTGTTTCTTCCGGTGCGGGTGGCGTGGTCTCCGATCGTTCCTGCAGTTCCTGGAAACTGTCCCGGAGTTCGGCAAGGGCGTCAGACAGTTCGTCCTGCTGAGCGTGCAGTGTCTTAAGGTCGTTCTGCACATCCTCCAGTCCGTCATCGTCCCCGCCTTCCTCCTGCAGATTGTCCTCGATGGTCTCGAGTTCATTCTTTACTTCTGCAATATCCTTCCCTTCCTTGAGCTTGAGCTGCCGCAACTGTTTCTCGACGTCCCCGACATGCTCCTCCAGCTCCTGAACAGCATCAGTATCCATCCCGTCACCGCTTGCAACCTCGGTAACCTTCTCTCTGAGAGTCTTCATGATCTCGATCAGGTCCTCCTGATTCGAGTCAAGCTGATCCACTTTTTCCCGGAGGTCAGAAACTGTTCCGTTCGTATCATCCGCCATTTGTGTTGCCTCAGTTACGTGGAGATACCTGTTCCCTGAAGGAACACCGGTTCCCCATGGTCAAGTAGTTTCTCTTCATCAAATAAAACCGTTGCGTCTTCACACACCGTATCCCAGTGGATATCACAGGCCACCTGCCGTGAATCGCCGTCAGGTATATACGATGTGTTGTCGCCGAACGCGACGTGGACTGTGCCCAGTACTTTTTCATCCTGTAACACGTTCCCGATCAGCGATGCCTCCGGGTTTGTACCGAACCCGAACTCGGCTACGTTCCGTGCACCCGCGATGGCGTCGAACGCCTCAGAAAGTTCGGACTCCTTGCTCTCCGGGTGCTGAACCGCAACAGCTTCAGATTCGCGTATCTCGATTACAGTGCCTGCCGGGGCGAACGGGAAATGATCCACGACCAGTGTTCCGTTCGCGTTGACCACGCCACCATCCGCTTCTCCCGCCGGAAGGTTTCCGAACGCTCCCGGTTCGTGTATGATACCCGTATCCGTATGGAAATAGTCGATGTTCACATCGAACGAGAGATCGGTCCCGGACGGTGTGGTGATACGGACCGTGTCCGTCTCCGCAAGCCGTTCGTACACCCGCTCCGAAATCTGCTTTACTGCTGTGTAGTCGGCCTGGAGCGACGTGTTCCAGATCTGTTTCGTGATACCCGGGAGTGTGGCGCCGCGTGCACCTGATTCACAGGCCTTGACACGCGCCCGTGTATGGGAGATCGATTTCGTTGTGGGTGCGATGAACACGTCCGCCTCCCGCATCGCGTCTGCCACGTGCTGCGGTGGTTCCATCCCGTGGTGTTCCGGCTCCATGTATTCGAGGCGGTCGTGAGACCCTGCCACCCGCTGTACAGCGTCCAGCAATGTCTCCAGCAGATCCGGGTCGTTCCCATCATCCACGACCACAACATGTTCATCGTCCTGGATGTTGAGACACTGGTCCACGATCGTTTCCGCACCTGCTTGAAGAGCCATACAACATGGAGCGGTTACGAGGCATAAAAAATATTCGTTCTCTACGGCTGGACCGTGGATGACCAACCTATTTCAAGCACGTTCTCCAACTGCTACACCATGCGTCACGATGACCGGATCGAACAGGTGAAGTCGGCGCTTGCGGATAACGGAAAGGATGCACTGGTTGTCACCGGTCCAGAAAACAGCTTCTACTTTTCCGGGTTTCACGCCGTTTCAGATGGGAACTACCCGGTGACAGTTATCCCTGCAGAAGGTGACGCACAACTGTTCGTATCACCGATGGATGAGGACGCCGCGGTCTACGCATCCACGATCACGGTAACCGCCCCGGAAGATGGGTACGTGGACGGCATCCTGGACCATCTCCCCGATGATGCGGACGTCTACATCAGTGGAGATATGACGATTTCACTCTATGACCGGCTGGCGGAGAGTCTGACGATGACGGTAAATGACGAACTCATCATGGACCTCCGCTCCATCAAATCCGATGAGGAGATCGATCTGATCCAGAACGCGTACAGGGTGGCGGAACAGTCACTGCACACCGTAGCGAGCCGTTTCAAGGAGGGATCGTTTGAAGATGTAACGGAGACCACGGTCGCAGCAGAGATCGAATACGATATGCGGAAGCAGGGTGCGCACGGCGCTGCATTCCCCACGATCGTTGCAACCGGTGCCTCATCCTCCATGCCCCACCACACGACCGGCAGTACACCGATCGGGGACGGGCCGTTACTGTTTGACATCGGTGCAAATGTTGGCTGGTACTGCAGCGACATCTCGCGCACGTTCCATATCGGCCAGCCCTCCGAACGGTTCGAAACCGTCTACACGCTTGTGAAGGAGGCGCAGGAGGCAGCCGAAACCGTGTTGTCCCCGGACGTGGCGACCGCGGACGTGGACGAGGCGGCCCGTACCGTGATGGCCGACGCCGGCTACGGCGACCAGTTCACACACTCGACCGGCCACGGCGTGGGTATCGCGGTGCATGAATCACCGAACCTCTCCTCGAACAGCGATGAAACACTGGAGGAAGGGATGGTGGTCACGGTCGAACCCGGCGCCTATCTCAAGGGCGAGTTCGGTGTTCGGATCGAGGACGCGTACGTCATCACGGAAGACGGTGCGGAACGGTTGTCAACGATGCCACGGGAACTGGGAGAGATGATCCTCAGGACGTGAAACAGGTTTCAGTATCTACATCATGTGTTCGCGTTCCCATTCATCGATGTCCACGTCTTCATCATCCCACTCGAACTCGTCGTCATCCTGTTTCCGGAGTTCCTCCGCCATGTGCGGGTGTTTTTTCCGCATGAACAGTCCGTAGGCGGCGCCGAAGAACAGGCCGTACAGGTGGGCTTCGAACGCGATGCCGGCGTCCGTGGCCATGGTTCCGAGCAGGTTGAACCCGATCCACCACGCCAGTGCCATCCACATCGGGACCGGGATGTATCCGATGAATCCGACGCCGCGCGGCTTCAGCACGGCGATGGCGCCGATGACGCCTGAGATCGCGCCGGAGGCCCCAAGCACCGGGGAGGTCGGGTAGAACGTGAACGCGGACAGGTTGGCGAACAGACCGGCCGCAAGATACAGGGCGAGAAACCGGCGCGTCCCAATCTGGTTCTCCAGCATGAACCCGAACAGGGCGAGGAACAACAGGTTGTTCAGGAGGTGCATGTAGTCAGTTGGACTGTGGAGGAAGATGGAGGTCACCACGGTCCACGGCTCCTGCCACACGTTCGCAGCCACAAACGCCAGCTCGTTCAACGGCGCGTACATGATCTGCAGCATATAGACAGCGATGATGATACCGCAGAGTATCAGTGAGGTGTACCGGAGCCGCTGACCGTCCTCGCCCATACATACCGGTGTTCAGTCCAGCGTTTTAAGTACCTGCAGTATTTCGTCCTGTCCCCGGGTCAATATAAAATCGGCGAGGCGCGGCCCCTGCTCCCGGGATAACAGGCAGAGGTAGGCGGCCTGGAAGAAGTTGCCCACGCCCACATCCAGATCTTCACGTTTTGCCAGCCCGAACAGGTCGTCCTCCAGCGTGTCCTTGTCCCCGTACTCGTTCTCCGCAAGCAGGACGGCAAGTTCCTGCATCGCCATGACCTGCTCCGCTGACAGATCTGTTCTCACGTCATCCGGTACCTGCGTGTTGAACTCGTATACATATTCCTCGGAGGCATATTCGCGGGCCCAGTGCAGTGCCCGTTCCATCCGGTCCAGGATGAGCTGTGTCTGCTCCGTGGAGGGTTCGCCGTCGATGTGACCGGTCTTTTTGAGTGCTGCGATACCATCGGTCTCCCACTGCTCCCGCGGGATGGTCTGTGCAACGAACGCGGCGTGGTCGAACGCGATGCGGACCGGCTGCTCGTCCGGGATGTCGACCACGGACAGTTCGTAGACGCGCTTCCAGTGTTCGCGTTTCCGATCGTTTTCCACCGTGTCCGGGTTGAAGTAGGCGTCCTCGATCTCATCGAACTTTTCGTATACCGTGATGATGTCCTCGTCCAGGGCGATGGAGAAGTCCCGGGTCGGCTTGGTCTCCGCGAACAGGAACCGAAGGAGTGGTGCCGTGTAGATAGTGAGGAGTTCGCCAGGCGTCATCACGTCACCGGATGAGGAAGACATCTTGCCGTCCCTGCCCTTCAGGTTGACGAACTCGTACATCTGGTAGACGGGTGCGGTCCGGTCGTACACCTGCTCCACGATATCCTTTCCGGTGTCGCGGGATGAACCGGGGGCGGAGTGGTCCTTGCCACCCGGTTCGAACGTGACGTTTTCGTGTTTCCAGCGCATCGGCCAGTCCACCCGCCACGGCGGTTTCACGCTGTCCTCCTCCGCGAAGTTGAGTTCGAAGGAGTCGCCGCATTCCTCGCAGCGGTACACAACCGTGTATTCGCCGTCGTACTCAATGATATCAGTAAAGTCCTTGCCGCACTCTGTGCAGTAGACACGGAGCGGCCACCAGTCCTGGTCAATCGGCTCGTTGCGGTACTCGTTCAGGATATCGATGATGGTGTTGCGGTTGGCCATCGCCTGTTTGATCAGGTCGGCGTACGCCGCGTTCTCAAACATCTCGTGCTGCCGGATGAACTCGATGTCCATGTGGAGTGGTGCGATCTCGTCCTCCAGCTGGTTCTCGAAGTGTTCTGCGTACGAGTCGTGGCAGCCCTCCGGGTCCGGTACCGCGGACAGCGGTTTGCCGATGTGGTCCTTGAACGCGTCAGGGACGCCCTGCGGCACCTTCCGGAACCGGTCGTAGTCGTCCCAGGAATAGATGAACCGGACGTTCACACCCTGCTTTTGCAGGGATTTGACCACGAAGTCGGTGGTGATGATCTCTCGGAAATTACCGATGTGGACCCTGCCGGACGGTGAGATGCCGGACGCGCAGACGTACACGTCTTCATCGGGGAACTCGTCGAGCACCTCCGCGGCAAGCTGGTCACTCCAGAATACTGCATCCTCTGCCATGTGTCACCACTGTTTTTACAATGTTTAAATATATGGAATGGAGGGCCTGTATCTCCTGTTCTCAGATCGGTCGGCCGCGCTTGGTTTCGATGAGGTGGTATGCGCTGGAGAGGACGTGCCGGAAGAAGTCGTGGTTGAAGCTGTCCGGATCATCGTATTCATCGTGGTACAGGTCAACGAGTGGGCGGACGCGTGCAGCAACGTCCGGTATATCGCGTTCGTAGCATTCGCGGATGCGTTCCCGGATATCGTTAGAGGTTTCACGGTCCAGTGCCTTGAACGGAAGCCAGGCCGGAAGCAGACCGAGTTCGAAGGCGAGCGCGTTTTCTATCTCCTGCAGGCTGACCTCCTCCCTGTAAAAGGCGGGGACCCGACAGTATCCTTCCAGTCCAAGCATATGATAGTAGTATTCTTCAAGTTCCTCGGTGAATTCCTGTTCGATCAGGTCCGTGTTGGCGTATATGTCTTTCAGGCAGAATATAGCGGTTGCAAACACTGTGCTGATGAACCGACTTATCTCATCATCTGTCATCCCAAGATCGCGTAACTCCTCCACCATCGGCTCAACATGATCCTTGGATGCTTCCTGTATCGCTTCTTCAACACCGGTCCGCCGGTGGATGACGTGCATGAGTTCGTGCGCCAGGAGACCGCGCAACGCTTTCCCGTTCTCCCGGATGAACTCCTTATCAGCTTTGAGCACGATGATCTCCTGACCCTTCGCCCGGTAACTGACCGATGTCAACGCGTTCTCACAGTTCTGCAGGAACGCTTCCTGGTCCTCGATGTCCACGAAGTCGAACAC
>JALDAF010000051.1 GCA_022729315.1 Candidatus Nanohalalkaliarchaeum halalkaliphilum
TCCAGGTCGACCATCTGTTCAAACAGAAGATCGCTGGTTCCGGACTGGAGGACCTGATCGCACTCCACGCTGAGGTCAACGGCGAGGAAAAACAGATCATCGACACCTACGAACTCTGACCGGTCCCTACCCGTTACGCCGATTCTTCCAGGCAGCTCCTATATCCTCCGCGTAAAAGAAGAGTGCTGTCGCACCTGTCCCCAGTAACAGGTACCAGAACAGGTTCATGTGCGCGTCCAGTGCTGTCCCGAGGTACGCATCCACCACGAAGAACCAGGTTGTGACACCGACCACGTGCATCCCGAACACGACACTGGCCAGTATCTTCCGTAGCCCACCTGCCAGCACCAGACTCAACGTGCACAGCACCACGATGTAGAACCCGATACCGGCAAGCATCGGCTCCAGCCCCATCTCGGTCATCGGCCGGAAAAACGGATTGATCTCCGTCCCACCGTGATGGAGGATACCCTCCACCGTCAAAGAAAGATCGATCAACACCACAAGAATAATCGCATGCAGATCCCGCTGATACAGCAATGCCGTTGGTGACCGCAACCGGATCCATCCCATACAACCAGTAACTGTCCCGCCACTACATTAACGTTTCTGTTGGAGGCCATACGTGAATGGACGCAAATACCGTTCTGAAATGGTGAAAGAAAAAATAAGAGAAAAGATGGAGGCGCGTCTTACCGCGTCTCCGTTATTTGCACTCTGACCAGCCGCAGCCGGGACATTTCTTGCATCCCTCCTGTAGCTGCAGGATGCCGCCGCAGTCCGGGCATTCCGGGTTCTCGCCCTGGTTCACGATCTTACGGGCGTGTGACTGCGTTCCTGATGTTCCCGGGTCTGCGTCCGGTTCGGTTGGGACATCGGCTTCCACAGCGCCGACCGTGTCCGTCGCGGCCTCCTGTGTCTGGGAGAAGTTGGCGACACTGGTCTGTGTGGCGCTGGCCTCGCCGCTGAGGTAGCGCTGCATCGCCCTGGCCACACCGTCCGGTACGGACAGGACCTGCTCCGAGTTGTCCCACGCGATGCGTGGGCTGCGGATGCCTTCCAGCTGCTCGATCACTACCTCAGGCTCAACCCCGCTGCGGAGCGCGGTCGATGCCAGGCGGCCGATCGCATCCGTAAAGCTCTCCGTGAAGCCGCCGGACTTCCCAAGCTTGATGAAGACCTCGAAGATACCGTCCTGGTCCTCGTTGATGGTGACGTACATGCCGCCGTACCCGGTCTCGATCTTCTGTGTCGTGCCGGAGATGATCTCCGGTCGTTCCCGGGGCTGGCCGCGAGGCTGCGTGTTCTCTGCTGCAGTCCCTGTGCCGGTGTCCACATCCGTGTCCACCTCGGTGTCGATGGTCTGTGCCTTGAAGCTGCCGTCACCGTTCTTCTTCACGATCAGGCCGTTATCCTGGTCCAGACCCGCCGCGTTGATGAACTCGGGGGAGGTCACCATGGTTTCGGGTGATCCGTACTCGTCGATCAGGTCGGCAAGCACGTCCGCCTTATCCATGTCCTCCAGTTTGTTGTCCACGCGCGTGGTCAACACCTGCACGTCCCGGGTGCCATCACGGTACACGGTCAGGCCTTTCACACCCATCTCGTGTGCAAGCAGGTAGGCTTCTGATACGTCCTCCCGCGAAGCATCGTTCGGGAAGTTGCAGGTCTTGGAGATACCGGAGTGGTTGTGTTCCTGGAACGCACCCTGGATGCGGACGTGCTCCTCCGGCGTTACACGGTCCGCGGTCACGAACAGCTCCTTGACGGCTGGTGGCAGCACATCGTCCGGGATGGATTCGACGCCCTGCCATTCATTGTTCCGCATCAGCTGTTCGGCCTCCTGCTTCACCTCATCCACGTCAACATCGTTGGCTTCCAGGGCCTTCAGGAAGTAGTCGTCGAACTCGACGAGCATATCCTCGCCCTGGATGTCTTTCGCCACGTTCTTGAAGTAGGCCAGGCTGTAGATCGGTTCGCAGCCGCCGGACGTATCCCCGATCATCGAGGTGGTCCCGGTCGGTGCGATCGTCACCGTGTTATGGTTCCGGAGCTTCAACCCGTTCTCGAACTCTGTTGGGTCCATGCCGCCGGAGTACCGCTCGAACCAGTCCGGGTAGTCCGTGGGGTTGGCCCACTTCGACCTGTCCCACTCCGTGAACGGTCCACGGTTTTCCGCCAGTTTCGCGGATTCTTCAACGGAGAACCGGGTGACCAGTCGCTGGATCTCCTTGGCGGCGGCGAACGAGTCCTCACTGCCGTACCGGATACCGACCTGGATCAGCATCTGCGCGAAGCCCATGATGCCGAGCCCGATCTTCCGCATGCTGGAGACCTTGTCCTCGATCTCCTGCAGTGGGAAATCACTCATCGTCACCACGTTGTCCAGGAACCGTGTCCCGGTCTTGGCCACGTACTCGAACCGGTCCATGCGCAGTGCTTCCTCCATGAAATCCTGCATGGCCGCGTCCAGTCCCGCTTCGGATTCGAAGTCGTACTCGTCCGCATGTTCTGTCTTCCAGTCATGCCAGTTCAGCCCCGAACCATCATCCTGCTCTTCAACGAGAAGGGACAGGTTGATGTGGCCCAGGTTACAGGCCTCGTAGTTTTCGAGCGGCTGCTCACCGCAGTTGTGGACGACAAGCCCGTTCGCAATGAAGGAATGGGTCGTGGGCTCGGTCAGGTCGTATACGGTCTCGTGCCCGTCATGATCCAGAGATTTGACGGTTGCGGTAAATGTTTCCTGGTATGGGCCACGGTCATACGCTGCCAGCAGCTCCTCGAGCCGCTCCTGCTTATCGCTGCGCAGGAACCCGATCTCATCTGTGAACACGACCAGATTGTCCTTCGTGATAGCGAGATCGTACTGTGCCTGCACATCGTACGGTTTCAGGCCACCGCGGCCATCCGGAAGGTCACGTGTCCCTGCGTCCCGCCGCCGGTAGATCGAGCTGGCGATGCCAAAGTTCAGCAGCAGCCGCTGCACGTCAACCAGCAGGTCGCGGTGGGAGCTTGAGAGCCTGACCGATACACCTTTCTCCACGCTGCCCTGTACACTTCCATCCGCGGTGAAGAGGGCCTGCAGGAATCCACGGGCCATCGTTTCACTACCCTGGAACACGTCCTGGGGGACCTGCAGCTTCTCTTCTGCCAGCCCCAGCTTCTCAGCGATCTCGTACAGCCTGGTTGACCGGACGCGCTCCTCTTTCGCCGCGGCGTGTTGCTGGTGCCCGCCCCGGCGGTCGATCTGCATTACGCCGATGTCGTAGTCACCGTTCCCGGTCGGCTCCCGCACAACTGTGTTCACGTAGCCAGCGAACTCGTGGGAGAGTTCGGTGTCCGCATCGTAGAAGTGCAGGACGGCGCGTTCCTCGCTATGCTTGAGCTGTCCGTCACCGACAAGCCACCCGAGGACACGCCCCTCCTCCACTGTGCCGACATCGCCGAACTGTCCTTTCCGGTTCACGATGTGCACAGTGTCTTCAGGCTCCAGATCCTGCGCTTCTGTCCAGCCGTGGTCTGTCATCACTTGATGGTCCGCGGTCAGCCGCAGCTCATAGCCTTCCTCGGTCGTCAACCGGTACACGTCCTTCTCACCGGTACGATAGACGCTGCTCGCGTCCTGCACCGTGCTCTCGCTCAACCGGCCGTCAACCACGACATTGGTCGCGGTCTGCTGCTGATGCAGATCTTCTGCAGGGATCATGCCCTGGTCGGTGCTGATCAGTGTTTCGCCGGTCACGCAGGGATTTGTGGCCTCCATCCGATGCTCGGGATGTTCCTCAACATCGATGCTGTGCATCTTGTTCGCCCGGTCGTACATGAAGAGGCCTGGTTCGCCGTTCCGCCACGCCCCATCGATGAGACAGTCCCATATAAACCGTGCTGGAAGCCGCATTTCGTCTCCTGGCTCCAGTTCGATGTCATATTCGCCGATGTCGTCGGAGAACGTGTGTGCAAAGTCACGCCAGAAATTGTCCTCCTTCCCGCTGTCCGATCCTTCCGCGGTCGGCCACCAGTCCTCGTCGGAGTTGTAGAACTGTGCGGTCTCCTCCGTCACCTCGTGCGGCTCATCGGTCCGCGGGTTGATCAGCGTGTAGTCCTCGTCGTTCCGCACCGCCTCCATGAAGTCGTCCGTCAGTCCGACGGAGATGTTGAAGTTGGAGAGCTCTCCCTCCTTCCGCTTGGAGACGATGAACCGGAGCACGTCAGGATGGTTGACGCGCATGATCGCCATCTGTGCGCCGCGGCGTTTCCCGCCCTGCTTGATAGTGCCGCACATCTGGTCGAACACCTGCTGGAACGTGATCGGGCCGGATGCGATGCCGCCGGTGCTGCCGACAAGATCGCCTTTCGGCCGCATGAGGTGGAACGGGTATCCGACACCGCCACCGGTCTGGAAGATCTTTGCCGCATCGTGCACCGCGTTGAAGATACTGTCCATATCGTCTTCCGGGTGGACAACGAAGCACGCTGACAATTGTTGGAGTTCGCCGCCCGCGTTCATCAGTGTCGGCGAGTTCGGCATGAACTCGAGGTTGGTCATCAGGTCGAAGAACTCTTCAACACTTTCCTCGTAATCGTGGTCGCCGTGTTCCCGGTCCGGGAGAGCCACGTTCTTCGCAACCCGCATAAACATTTCCTCGACCGTCTCCGTCACCTCGCCGTCCTCATTCTTTTCCAGGTATCGTGCCGGTAGAATTTTTTCGTATGCGTTTGCAGTAAGTCGTTCCTGGACGGTTTCTCCGTCCACCCGTTTCACGGGTAGTGTAAAATCTGCCAGTGATTCGTGTTCTGTGTTGTTTGACACTCATGATCCCCTCTTTGAACTGATTCAGTCTTCGGTCCGAAGCGTTTTGACCTCCTCCTCAAAGGAGTCAAGATCCTCGAACGAATTGTAGATGGATGCGTACCGGATGTACGCCACCTCGTCGATCTCCTTCAACCGTTCGATGACAAGGTCGCCGATATCCGAACTGTTGATCGTGTTCACACCCCGTTCCTTGATCGTGGACTCGAGATCTGCGACGATATCGTCGATCTGGTCCGCTGTGATAGGCCGTTTCTTGCAGGACCGTTCGATCCCTGCCCGGATCTTCCCCGGCTTGAACTTTTCCTTCGACCCATCCCGCTTGACCACGCGCAGTGACGGCGATTCAACCCGCTCATACGTTGTAAAACGGTCTTCACAGCCTGTACACTCCCTCCTTCGACGCGTCACATTCTCTTTCATGCTTTCCCGGGTTTCAACCACTCGAGAGTCCGGATTTTCACAGTATGGGCATTCCATGTCCTCTACCTCGTGAAAACATGGTCTCGCACCGTTCTCCCGAGGAGAACGGGTGCTCAAGCAGGATTCTCAAAGAATCCTACGTTCGTCACGACCACATAACACCACATGTAGAGTACATATGTTGGAGGACACACTACACGTAGTGTCTATCCGTGTGTTGTGGTTGCTGGTATATAAACCTAATTCGCCACTTGAGAACATCCATTTCCGCATAAGAGTTCTGACATATGTGTTCAGATTCTGGGCACATCGCTC
Source organism: Candidatus Nanohalalkaliarchaeum halalkaliphilum (assembly GCA_022729315.1). Lineage (GTDB taxonomy): Archaea > Nanohalarchaeota > Nanosalinia > Nanosalinales > Nanohalalkaliarchaeaceae > Nanohalalkaliarchaeum > Nanohalalkaliarchaeum halalkaliphilum. The sequence continues at coordinate 5,549 of JALDAF010000051.1, forward strand.
ACAGCAATCCGGGACGTGAGAAGAAGAACCGTGTGGTGCACCCAGGTCACTACGTGATGACAAAAGCATTGACAGTACACAATGAAATGGTGACTGTTGGTGACTTACGAAGATCTTACCGTTGCACCTGATGAAGCCGGACAACGCAAACAGCGAGCGGACTATATGCTCATGAGCCGTCTGGAACGGGACTGTGAGACATCACTCCAGGGTCTCATGGACGACCTGCGGGAAAAGTATGGGGGACAGGACATGTCGCAGAACGCACTCCGTGACACCGTGCAGTACGTGGCCGCACAGACACAGGATACGGCGCTTACATCCGCGTTCGTTCCCGGGAACACGCTGGAGAACGACCTGCAGGAGGTTGCCGTCCGCCTGGAACAGGATACGGCGTACCGGCCGCCGATGCATTTCCGGTCCGGTAACCCTGATCAGTACTCGTTCAACGACCGGCTGAGTTTCTGTCTTCGACTCAACCGTGTATCCGCTGACTGCGGCAGCTACGCCCTGACCATGACCGGCAAGGAACGACTGCAGACGATGCGGGACGGTGCAGGATATGACGACGATACGTTCGGAGACGGGTTCATAGAAACGGTGGATGCGCTGATAGATGAAACGTACGGGAAGTGATGAGAAGAAAAAAGAAAGGATAGGCCGGGAATCATCGATTCCCGTGCTTCGCAGCACCCTCAAAGAGACTGCTGCGGCGAACGTGTACATCTTACACGTCGCGTGCCTTGACTGTCTTGCGTCCGTTCTCCTGGGCTCGTTCGACAGCGCGGGAGATCAGTTCCTGTGCGCGTCGGTCGAGCTCTTCATAGAAGTCAGCTCCGACGTTGACGCCGTCTGCTGCTTCGCGGACGCCAGACTTCTTCAGTACTTTTGCCATTGGGTAATCACCGGGTAAACCATTGTTTACAGCCCTTTTTATATGTATAGGTCCTGTATGCCGTTATTACTGGGGTTTCGTAACCTAACGCCTTGTTCGTATATAAATGTTTCGCTCTTTCTGGTCGCGGGCCGGAGGGATTCAGCGGTAGGCGCGTACGTTATCGATAGCGGGACCTCCTAAGTTGTCACCGGATATATGCTCCCATCTTATGGTCACGGTATGCGTATCAGTGTAGTCGTCGGACAGTTCAACGCCCAGGTCTTCGTAGACTTCTTCCTGCTGCGGTGCTCTGATGAAAGTGCCTTTCCGTTCACCATCGATCTCCAACACAATCTGTGATCGGTAGGGTGTGCTACCCATTCCTTCCACATCAATCCCGATCGCTGCGATATCGGTGAGATCCACGTCCTGGCTGATCGATACAGGGTCAGGACTGATGCTGTTTGACCGCCATCCGGTCCGGAGAGACTGGCCGTCAATTCCGTCCTCTACGACTTGGAGATAGTTCGTGTCACCGTTTGTATGGTCCCAGTGTTTGATAATGATTTCTTCATCACCGATCATTTCGGCATCCTCGAACCCTCCATTTCTTATCCTGTTCTCGACCAGGGTGTACTCGCCGAGATCCACGTCAGATGTTTCATGGGTCGTGTCCAATCGGTCACGGTAGGTGCATTCCGTGGATATGCTCCCTCCTTCCGTATAGAGCGTGATCGTGTTTGTCCCTGCCTCAAGCGTGTCCTCAGAAAGATCGAGACTATGGCGTTCAAAGGCGGTCCCGGCGTCAACTGTCCTGTTTTCATCGTTCACGGCCACTGTAATCTGGTCTTCATCTTGGAACAGAATATATGAGAGCTCGTATGTGACACGACAGGTTGCCTCGGCCAGGGCAGGGACAGGGAGGGACACGTCCTCCACAGTTACATCGCCACTGTATTCAACAGCCTCAATCGACATGAGGGTTGTAGCCGTTTCCCCGGGATCGGTGTCTGTCGTTACATTAACTGTAACTGATGCCATGTATCCTTTCTCTGTGTCCAGGCAGATTGAAGAAGTGATATTTGATCCCGATATCCTTTGCGCAGTATCCAGTTCGTCTGCTGGAACGCTTATCCGGAACAAATCACATGCCCGTTCCACAATCGTCCGTTCGCCGATATGCTCTATAGAGAAGTTCTCCTCAACCCGATCCATGTAGGCTGTGTGATAATCATACCCGTACCCTGGATCTGTTAGTTCGCAGACAGGGCCTCCGGAATCATAATACAATCCGTCTTCAAAACAGATGATGCTGTGATTGTTCCGTTCGAACTGGGAGAGGGTTAGCGTCTCACCAAGGTACGCCATACTTGTAGTCGTTTTATACGTTCCCTCGTACTGGTATATCTCCATCGTCATCTTGGTGTCGTCCATGTACGTGCTGCTACCTGTATCCATATCGTATGACACATAATACGTGGAGTCCTGATCCAGCTCCAGAAGACGCTCGTACCGATCCTCTGCAGACTCGCCCAGTACCCCGGAGTCAATACACCCGGCGATGATGAAGGAAATAGAAAGCACCAGAAACAGGCTTCGATACCGCGCCATACATAGCTCTTGCGGGTCTGCCTTATAAATTTTTATGCGGGATGCATCCCGGCCAAAGGCTGTCCGTGTCCATATCTCCGCTGCGCATCGGGAGGATTGACGCAGAATCACTTCCTGAAGCCAGCTACCTGCAAGACTTACATAAAGCGGCCACACAATACAGTAGAGAGGAAATGGTGGAGAGGGGCCATGACCGGAGATGCGGATAGTGTGAAAGAAGGGAACTGGAGCCGGCGGAAGCTGTTGGCGATCGGTGCCGCGGCAGGCGGTGCACTCGTCGGCGGGTATGCGCACCGGGACAGGGTGGTGTCAGGGACGGCCCGTGCCGCTGAAGGCGTGTACCGGCGCGTGAAGAAGCGGACGGACACGAGCCTGGACGGGATACCGGACGCGGTGAAGGAGTCCGGGACCTTCCACCGCGCCATCGAGGATACGTTCGACACGACGTTTGACGGGCTTGACCCGGAACAGAAGGAGCTGATTATCGATGCCCGGTACGTTGAAGGCGAGGAACTGCCGGACAGCTCCAAACAGTATATCATGGACCTGTTCGAGGACAGGGCAGGGATCACGGTGCACTGGCTGGACTATCCGGAACAGTACTCCCGGGATGCTGTCATCGAGGAATACGGGCACAGCCCGGCAGAGATCCTGTGGCGTGACGGCGGGTTCTACGATGAACAGGTGGAGGACTGGTTGAAACCGTACACGCTCCAGCTCATCTTCGCCCCGGGGATGCAGGAGGGTGAGCCGCGCGGACGACTCCCCTGTGACACCGACGACCAGTATATGGCAGGCGTCAGTGCTGTGAACAGGGCGGTGATCGGCAGCTCAGGATCAGAGGACCGACGGCTTGGCACCACCCTCCACGAGATCGCACATCTCGGAAACTACCAGCACAACTTCGATGACCCGGACGATCCCGGCGTGTTCGGTCAAAGAGAAGAAAA
>JALDAF010000078.1 GCA_022729315.1 Candidatus Nanohalalkaliarchaeum halalkaliphilum
ACCTGTATCCTGTTCACACGTCCTGGTCTTCGATGAGGACGACGTTTTCCGTGTCTTCGATGCCGGTGTCCCCGAGGGTGAATGCCCAGGCGTTTCCGGATTCGCATGCGGCGCAGTTGAGGACGGTGGTGTCCAGTAGTTCGAACTGGCCGTAGTCTTCATGGATGTGGCCGCAGAGCCAGGCAGCTGGTTTTTCTTTCATGATGAGGCTGCGGAACTCTTTGAAGCCGGCGCGGGTGCCGGTGCGTGTCAGGTCGCCGAGCATGTGTGGCGGGTAGTGGGAGCAGATGATGCGGCGTTCGTGTGGTACCCCGTCGAAGAACGATTCGATCTTTTCGCCGAAGTTGTCCGGGTAGATGGCGCCGAGGAGGACGATGTGGTAGTCCTTGAACTCGACCTCTTTGTAGTTGAACAGGTTCTGGTATTCGCCGTTGGCAGGTGGTTCGAACCCGAAATCCCAGTTCCCGGTCAGTGCTACGAACGGGATGTTGATCGGGTCTACGAGTGATTCGTAGTATTCCGGTTCCTCGTAGTCGCCGAGTGCGATGAATAGGTCGTATGCTCCGCTGTTCGCCTCCTCGATCACAGCGTCCCGTATTGCTTCCTCCCGGTGAAAATCGGCGACCGCCAAAACACGCATCTGTACCAGCTCGTGGTATGGTTTGTACGCACAGAAATATAAAGAAGGTGCCTCGACCGTTCGCCACGGGAAACGTGTCTACTGCAGGGTATTCCTGAGTTCTGCTGCCTCGTCATCTGACAGGGTTCCCGGGTTGAACGTGAACTCGAATCCATCCTGCCCGTACCGTGGGATGATGTGGACGTGGACGTGCTTGACCTCCTGCCCTGCTGCTTTACCATTGTTCTGTAACAGGTTGATACCGTCCGGCTGCAGACTGTTCTCCACTGTCTCTGTCAACCGTCGGACGGTTCGGAACACTGCGGCGGCATCTTCCTCGGTCATCTCATCCAGTGTTTCCGCATGGTTCTTCGGGATCACAAGCGTGTGACCACGGCTGACCGGGTTGATATCCAGAAATGCGTACGTGTACTCATCCTCATACACCATGTGAGAGGGGAGATCGCCGCGCACGATCCTGCAGAACAGGCATTCTTCCGGGTCCATACCTGGATAACCGGAGACAGGCTTTAAAGGCGTTTCGGAGAGCACCCCATACGTTTTACTGGACGACGATCATGCGCACGGTCTCGTTCACCCGTTGCTGCTCTGTCTCCGCGATGATGGTTAAACGGTATTCTCCAGGCCGCTCAGGTGTACGGAACCGGTGAAGAAACTGCTGATGCTCTCCAGATCCCATGTCCCGGGATGCGACGAAAAACGGGTCGGCCACGGTCATGGCGGTAACCCCCGGCGGCAGCCTCCCGTCACGTTCCAGTTCACGTTCCCAGTCCATCTGCACCCTGATTGTTACATGCGTTGAATGGTTCTTCGCGTTCACAACCAGCCACGGGTATTCGATGACCGTTCCCGGCCCCACGGAGAACTCTTCTGCCGACGGGATGATCACCAGCACGCCGCTGTCTCCACCAGCTTCTTCCCCGGTCATCATCGCGGCCTGTACCAGCACGACCCCCACCAGTATGATCAGTACAACGTGCTCCATCTCGTGGAATACGTGATCCCGATCCCGCCATCGCCCTGCCATCACGGTACCACCTTGGATGAATCGGTTAATAGAAGTAACGCCCGCTCCAATAGGGGACGGATACAACCTGCAAGCGGAAGTGAAGAACCCCTGCAAGGTGGCGTGGAACGAAGTGAGTGGACCTGCCGGGGTTCGAACCCGGGACCGCCGCCTCGCTTAGAGACAAACGGTTTCGTGTGTTACACGCCACTCCATACGTGTGTGATATCGGAGTGGTGTCCTTATAAGGACGGTGCTCTTACCACCTGAGCTACAGGTCCATGGTCTGCTAACGCAGTATTTGTTCTGCCTGAGCCGACCGACCACTGATTCCGGTACGGATTGACTGGACTGGCAGAACCTGTTGCTAGTATCCCCGCTGAAGATTTATAGAGCATTCGGAGGGAATCCCGGATCACGTTCACAGTGTACCGGGCACCGCCATAGTTCCACAACAGTTTAAAATGATGTGGATGCGGTATAGCAGTATAGGCCGATGAGCAAGGACCAGGTACTTGAGAG
>JALDAF010000003.1 GCA_022729315.1 Candidatus Nanohalalkaliarchaeum halalkaliphilum
CGAACCGGAACCGGACCCGTACCTTGTCCGTGGCATAGTCGGAAACATCGATCGTCTCGTTCTGCCATCCCTCTGTTTCTCCCTGGTATTGTTCCAGTTCATCCCAGCCTGTCCCATCATCGATCTCTACGTATACATCATCATTATTCTGGACTTCAAGCCAGTGGGAATACGACAGTTCTGGGTCACTCACGTTGGACAGGTCGATCGGTGGCGTGACCAGGCTGCCGTTCTCCCGGTGCCCTGTCGCGTACCGGTACTCCTCCTCCAGTCCGAAGTACCATGCCATACCCTCCGACAGGTACCGGTTATCGGTCCGGTACCACAGCCCGGTTCGTTCCTCCCAGACACCGAGATACGTGTCCCAGTATATGCCGGTACCGTTCGCTGAGGAGGTATGGATACGTTCCCCGTTCAGGTAGATCGTGGCGTTCCCCGCGTACCGGAAGTACGGGTGAGGATTGAAGAAGTCGTCAGGATCATAATCGAACGTCTTCCGGAACCGGAACACGTCTGTGTCCTCGTCTCCAGCCTGTGTAACCGCATTGCCGCCGTATCCGAGTGGTGCTGTACCGCTACTCCAGTTCCCATCATCGTATGCCGGATCCATCCAGTCCCCGTCCACATCGGACACGTTGTACCGCCACGTACCCTGTTCTGCGAATACGGTATGGTGGATCGGCCGGGTTATCAACGTGTTCAACCCTTTCAGGATACCGCAACCCACACAGGTTCCACCGCCAGCCCGGTAGTCTTCGATCGTCTCATGCAGCGTCTCATTATCATGTGTTAACCGTTCCCGTTCCACGATGAAGTCGTTGAACGCGTTCAGTCCACCACGGGCATCCGGCGTATCCATGATGACGTCCACGAACGTGTGGGTACCGTCCCGGGCCTCATCGATCTTCCCGTGGCTGGACATGGAACCCGCAACAGATGTCGCGGCCACGGCATCGATCGCTCCGGCTTCTCCCTGCAGTAAGCTTTCATGTTCAACACCGACACGGTACGGCGTGGTCTGCCCGCTTAACTGTGCATAGGAAAGTCCTGCCTCCGTCACGTTCCCATGTATCGTATCGTTCGTCAGGTCGACCGTGGTATGCCCGTCGGCCTCTGCTTCGTATACGGTGGCGTTCCCGATGGATACAAAGATTGTGCCGACATCCGCAGTATAGTTCAGGAAGCCCTCCACCCCCTGTAACGTTCCAGGCACGTGGAACGCGGAGTACAGGTTGATCACACCGTCGATCCCCGGAAGCCGCTCATGGTCGATATGATGGTCTCCCCGTGCAACAGCACCAGTCGTCTTATTATGTTTGATATTCACGAACCCGCCGCTGACACTGCTTCGGTTCTGCCAGGCGAACTCGAACCGGATCAGGTTGTCACCGTCCTCCAGTGCGTCACACCGCTCCGGGTGTACCTCGGTGGAGCAGATGTGGAACTCGTCCGCACTCAGATTTCCGGTATCTGGCGCGTACGTCCCGGATTCCACGTCGTTGATCTTCAGATCAAATTCTCCTGCAAAATCGCCTTCGACCGTAATGTTCTGTACCGTGTCCAGATCTGGGAGGGATGCGTTCAGTGTCAGGTTTCCGTCCCCAACGTATCCACCGAAACACAGGTTCTTCTCATCGAACGCGGTTGCCTCTGTTAACTGGGCGCGGGCGATGTGTCCTGCGGTCGGCTGATCCCGTGATACACCGGATATCATCCGGGTTGCCCGGGACACCATCGCCTGGTCCGCTGCAAGGAGGCTGGTGTTGTACACGGGGGAGATCTCACCGTCATCCATCGTCACCCGGTACTCGTACCCGTCCGGTATGATCGTGTCGAAGAACATCCGCGTCAGGTTTTGCGCCTCAGCCGTTTCGTTGGACGCCCACAGCACAGCGATCGCATCAAGCACCGGCTTGTCAAGGTCTGCCTCCTCCATCTCTGTCTGTTCCACGAAATAAACCTGCTCATCCACAGTCAGCATATCCCGGGCGTGTTGCCGGGACGCCACCTGCATCGCGCTTTCAGCAGTGGCATCGGCCTCGACGGATTCCTGGGTTGTCGCAGCCAGTTCATGCATGGTCTGCGGGTTAGCGGTGAGGATAAGCGCGAACGCAACCGAAATCAGCGTCAATGCCATAACCGCGTCAAATGAGAAGTAGAATCCCTTCCTCATCGCCACAGCAGTATATGTAACGTACCTCGTTGATATAGGTTTGTAGCGTTTACCAGGACCGGCCGCTCCGCCGTGGCAATATCATCAGCATCGGTGGGGGGTGTTCCCCACACAAACTCGTTTCCCTCCGCCTGCATCGTCCCGGTCTCGTTCGTCACGTTGATCACGAAGTTCGTCTCACTACTGTATCCAAGTCCCTGCCGTATCTCATCCGTGCTCATATCGTTCAGCTGTATCATTTTCTGTTCCTGTAGCACGTGGTCAGGTTCGGCAAGACCGATGATCTTCACGTCATCAACGGTCCAGTTGGCAGGGTATCCAGGTGTCCGCGCCAGTATACTGGCACTGTGATGTGACTGCTGTTGGAGCAGCCGCTCCTCACTCAAGCCGGTCTGCTGGTTGTGCGCCTCGATCCACAGCAGGTATGACGCATTCACCAGTACCAGGAACAGGAAGATGCTGATAACAAAATCGGTTGTAAAGATCTGTCCGATCCGGTTACTCGACATAGAGTTCCCCCTCCTGGTTCGATATCCGGTTCTCCCCTGGCACGATATCGCCGTTAACCGTGTCAACGATAGCATCCCGGTACAGGTTCCTGCCATCCCAGGACACGACCAGTGTCCCATCAACAATATCTATACTGTACTCGTTCCCCCGCAGCTCACCGGGTAACGTGAAGTTTCGCGAGTACCCATCCCCCTGCAGCAACGCCATCCGTATCTCGAACACCGCATCGTTCGCGATCTCCTCCGCAGTCAACGACGCCTGATGCTGCTGGACCGCTATCTGCCGGTCGGCAAACGCCGTGTAAAACGCTGTGAACACGATCATCACAAATATCAGCATCACCATAAACTCCAGCGAGGTCTGTCCACAGCCCCTGAACGCCTTACTCCATCTGTATCGTGACATTGGTCCTGCCTTCAGCCTCCGCAACCAGCCTGTATCGTCCGGGATCCTCCGGTAACTCCCCGCTCACGTTGAACGGGAAGGTCCGCACGAAATCGGTCCTCCCCCGCATCCCCTCGTACTGCACAACCGCGTACTGGTTTTCGATCGTCGTGTTCACCACGCCGTTCGGCACCTCCACCTGGAACGTGATCCGTGCCGGCTCCCCCTGCGCATAGACCAGCATACTGGCCTCCTCGATCGTGTCAAGCATGTTAACCACTTTCAGCTGATCGGTGGACTCCTGCAGCCCGATCGTGGACTGCTGCGCCTCGATCAGGAGCGGTGCAGAGATCAGTAACAGAAACCCGATAAGTGCAAGATACTCGATCGCTGCCTGACCCTGCCGCCCCTGACACATACTAAAGACAATAGCGTTTCCCGGGTTTAAAGCTATCTCCTACTCCCCGCTGGAAAAGCTGCGTGTACGGCAAGCCTATAAATGAATTCGTCCCCGACACACAGGTATGGAGCTGTTTATACCTTCAACATACGCCATCAATGAACGCGACGAACGGTTACTGGTGCAGCGTATCGGCAACCTGGCCCGGACCGCCGCTATCTTCGGCGTCGATACTGTGACAGTCTACATGGATGAAGATCCGAAGGCCGACGAGAAACGGAACGCCGAACTCATGGAAAAATACCTGGAATACGCGGAAACCCCGCCGTACCTCCGGAAAGCACTGATCCCGCACGACCCGGACCTGCAGTATGCGAACGTCATGCCACCACTCCAGATCATCTCCCACGGCTACGAGGACCGGTTCCGTGAGGGAGCGATAATCGACACGGACGACCAGTCCGTGACGATCAATGCAGGGCTGGACGACCCTATCACGATCCCGGTACCGGCCGACATGAGGATCGAGGAAGGTTCCCGCGTCACACTCATGGACACGGAGGAGGGATGGGAGCTCATCGACCACCAGGGCATAGACGGATTCTGGACGTTCAACATCCGGAACGAACGGAGAAGCCTCGGCGAACTCCTTGAGGAGACGCCACGACCGGTGATCGGTACCTCGGCCAAAGGCGAACCCCTCCACAGGTTCAGCGAGTCCGGGCACGTAGATCAGGACATCGCTCTCGTGTTCGGAAGCGCCTGGCGTGGCATCTACGAGCTGATCGACCGCGGTGACTGCAGTGAAGACCAGTTCGACGGCATATACAATGTCATCCCGGGCCAGCACACGAAAACCGTCCGCACCAGCGAAGCCGTTCCGATCGTGCTCGGTGTCATCAACGCGTTCCGCCACACCGGCAGCGAAGGTGCATAACCAGTGAACGTCTGCGTCATCGGTGGCCGTGGCTTTGTCGGATCCGCTGTCACGGACCGGCTGGAGGAGAGCGGGCACGATGTGACCACGATGGATCCGCAGGTCGGCGGCCAAAACCATATCAGTGCCAGCATCCTCTCAGAAGACCTTGACGAACACCTGGACGGGTTCGATGCGGTCGTCAACCTTGTCGGCCTTTCTCCGATGACACCGCCTCTCAGGGGAGGATACCGTGACCTGCACGTGGCAGGAGCAGAGAACGTGGTCGGTGCCTGCGAATCGAACGATGTTGAGCGACTGGTGCATATGAGCGCGCTCGGCGCCGACCCGGATTCGAACATCCTATTCCTGAAAACGAAGGGGATGGGAGAGGAGGCCGTGCTCTCATCGGATCTGGACGTTACCGTGTTCAAGCCGTCTGTCATCTACGATCACGGGAACGAACTGGTGGAGTACGCGAAACTGTTTGCACCGACCAGGCTGTTCCCCCGGCTCCCGACACCGGTCCAGCCAATATACCGTGGAGACGTTGCAGAACTGTTTGCACGGACCGTTGAAGACGATATCGAGGAAGAGGTACTGGAGATCGGTGGGCCGGACACGATGACCATGTCAGGTTTTGTTGAGCAGGTGTACAATGCGTACGGATACCGCTGCTACCAGGTGCCGATGCTTCCGTTGATGAAACTTGGGCTTACCATCATGGAGTACGTTCCGTTTGCCCCGTGGGGACGGGACCAGAAACGGTTCCTGGACTTCGATAATACGATCGATGGAAAGAATGGGGCCGATCCGTACGTGGACCTCACCCGGTTCACGGACTGGGTCAGGGACGCATTCTAACGTGTACCTGTTATTCAGGAGAACGGGTTCGGCAACCGTTCATATACCTGCAGTGCGCGCTCCCGGAGTTCTTCACGGTTCCAGTACAGCATCGCCGCTACAAACACGACAAGAAACACGTAGACCACAACACCATCCCACATCACGGGACATCCCTCTGAACGGGTGCATTCCTGGCCGGTCATCCACCCGAACCAGGTGTTCCACGTATCCGGATCGATCCGGGTCATGGTTGTAGGTAGTGCGCCACTGCTCAAAAAGGTGTTGTTCCCCTCAGGAGGAGAACCGATCAACGACTTCGCGAATCGTTGCGTCTGCAAACGTCCGTTCATACAACTCCTGCAGGTACCTGAAGGTGTGCGTATCAGCCTCCGGATCATCCCCGAACGAATCGTACACTGTGTACGCGGTTTCCAGATGGTCAGCAGCGTGGTCACCAAACGAATAGTCTTTTGACACACCCGTTAGTGCTCGCTCGCGCCTTATATCGCTATCAAGGCCCTCAGTCTTCAGCAGGTCGTAGAAGGTGGCGGTTGCCTCTTCTACCGCGTTGACTTCTGGATGGTGAGTCTGCACTATGATATCCCTGAAGGTATCAGCATCGTCACTATAACACTTGTGGATGAGTTCATGGCCCAGTATCGCCTGTTGCCACTCATCACCGTATCTGTCAAACCGAGAGTTGACGTATACCCTGTCCGTCACCCGGTTATAATATGCTTCCGCGGAATCCCCTGTTACCGTTTTCAAAAACCACATATTGCTGTGGGCAACCCGCGGCAGCTCTGCAAGTTCGAACCCGTACCGTGCAAGGTCGTCCCGTGCAGAGACCGTTGCTGCGTACAGGTCTGGATCCATGATCTGTTCACCACCGGATGGGCGAGAAAGAGAAAAAATCAGCGTAAGGGGAGGAACGTTCCCCGTGCTGAGTTTACGCGATGTGGTACTCGTCTACGCGCTCATAGTCGTGGATCTCGTCCTCATCGAACCAGATGCCGACCTCTTCCTCTGCTTCTTCCGGGTTGCCGGAGGCGTGGATCACGTTCTTCACTGCCACACCTTTCTCGTCCGCGTGCTCGTAGCTCATGTGGGTGAAGTCTCCGCGGATCGTGCCCGGCATCGCGGACCGGGGTTCGGTCTCTCCTACAAGTTTCCGGACGTTCTCCACCGCGTTCACACCTTCAAGGACGCCGGCAACGATCGGTCCTTCCTTCATGAACGAGGCCAGGCCCTCGTAGAAGTCCTTGTCAACGTGTTCACTGTAGTGTTCTTCCAGGATGTTGTCAGTCGCCTGCACCATCTTCAACGCGGCAACACGGAGACCTGCCCGCTCAAAACGGTGCATGATCTCGCCCATGATCCCGCGCTGCACAGCATCCGGTTTAAACGCGATAAACGTCCGTTCGATCGTATCTTCTGTCATTGGGTATCACGATACGAGCTGTACTGCCGATATTTAAAAATATCTCGGCGAACAGTTCCGCTATGACCGGTACTGAAACGGTAGATCATGATGTGGAGATCGACGTGGCGATGGCGGTGACCCGTGACACGGAGACAGGCCAGTATCTGATCATCAGGAAGCACCAGGATTACCGGGCATCAGACGAAGCGGAGTCAGGTGGCCGGTACGACCGTACGCCCTGGGAGGTACCGGGCGGTAAGATTGCGGCAGAGGATTTTGAAGCATACGATCTTGGTAAGGACGATTATGGACACGGCACGTACCATGAAGCTGCTGAGGGGCGTGTCGTGGAGCATGCTGCTCGCCGGGAACTTGAAGAGGAAACCGGGTTAGACGGCACAGTTCTCCGGACAGCGGCCCCGTACCACGTTGTTCAGGAGGATGGTGACACGGTGAAGGATATCTACTTCTATCCTGTCCTGCTGGCGGCGGATATAGACACGCCATCCATCAGGACATACATGAACGGTCTGACCGATCCAGAGCATGACGGCGTCGAAACAGGTGATGTAGCAGCAATCCAGAAGCGGTTGACACAAAACGAGATGCAGGCGTTCAAAGACCTTAAACTGGAGTAACCGGTGCGTGATAGTCTACTCCCAGTGTGTGACGTCACGGAACGTTGCTTCACAGGTCAGCAGTGTGAAGTCCTCGTGTGCTGCCTCCCAGTCCGCACAGGTCTGGCCGTCATGTTCCGCATCTCCATGGTCTGTCCAGTCCAGACCGTCCATTTCCGGGTTGGCGTTACACAGACCCTGCGCTGTCACAGCGCACTCTGCCTCCGCAGTCTGCCATTCCTCCGCCTCGTCAGGATGGATGCAGTGCGTGTCTAGGTGTTCGATGCCGATGCAGACACCGCTGACCTCGTATCCGGAGCATTCGATAGATGTCTCGCAGTAGCCGATGGAGAACGTATCATCTTCGGTCATCGTGTAATTGTGGTATGCACCAGCAACGGCGATGAAAGCGATGATCAGAACCAGGTACTTCAGGTGAGGATCAACATCGTCCAGCGGCATACACATTAAGCATATGATGCATATTCATAAAGGTTTAGCCGCTGATTCCCCGCCACGGTATTCGTCGGCGTATCCGGGTGCTGTCAGTGACATATAAAAACTGTTGTTGACGGGGGGGAAGGGAGGAGTTCCGGGTCCATCCAAAGCAGTTTTAACCCTTGACTGAGTACGTATGTCACATGCTTATCGGGGAGATCGTGGGCGAGGTATCGACTGACAGCTTCACGTTTGAGGCCTACAAAGATATCCGCAAGTTCGATTTTGTAACGGTGAAAAACCCGAAGGAGGGGAAGGAATGGATCCTGTCCCAGGTAGATACGGTGAAGAAGTCACAGGAGGGCAAGACGACCTGTGAAGCGAATATCATCGGATTCCGTGAGAAAGGGATGCTGAAACAGCCCCGGCACGTTGTCAAACCGGATTCCATGGTATACCGGGCCGACGAGGACGTGATCGCTGAAACGCTGGGACTGACCAAGGACGGCCTGTACATGGGACGACTGGAGACCAACCCGGACATCCGCATCTTTGTCGATCCCTCCGACCTGTACAAGCATATCGCGGTGCTGGCAAAGACCGGAGCAGGAAAAAGCTACGCGACCGGAGTGATGCTGGAGGAGCTACTGGAGGCAAACTACCCGGTCATCGTGATCGATCCGCACGGCGAATACCATTCCCTGGCCCATCCGAACGAGGAGATTACTGAGGAACAGACCGAGAACTACGGAATCGATCCGAAAGGATACAACATCACCGAATACTCGACCGATACAGAGATCAACCCGGACGCGGAACAGCTTTCGTTCTCATCGAAAAACCTGAAGACGAAGGAACTGTCACAGCTCATGCCGACAAACCTCACCAACTCCCAGAAAGAGGTCATGTACAACGCGTTGAAGGAACTGAAAAAACGGGACGAGTACGACCTCGATGACATCATGGACAAATGTATGAGTCAGGACTCCAAGGCAAAATGGAACCTTGTCAGCGTCCTGGAGGTCGTGCAGGACTCCGGCCTGTTCTCAGACAACCCGACCAGCCTGGAGGATCTGGTGCGTCGCGGCCACTGCAGTATTGTCAACCTGCGTGGTGTGGACCCGGAAACCCAGCAGATGGTGGTATACAAGCTGGCGAAAGAACTGTTTGAACGCCGCAAAGTCGGTGAACTCGTGCCGTTCATCATGGTTATGGAGGAGGCGCACAACTTCGTACCAGAAGCCAACCTGGGGAAAGCAGTCTGCTCGGACATCATGCGGACGATCGCCTCGGAGGGACGGAAGTTCGGGATGGGTATCGGCGTCATCTCCCAGCGCCCGGCCAACGTCAACAAGAACATCCTCTCACAGTGCAACACACAGCTCATCATGCGCGTCACCAATAAGAATGATTTAAGTGCTATCAGCCGGTCGTTTGAAGGCATCACCTCCGAGGTACAGCAATCACTGACCAGTCTCCCGCCAGGGACCGGTCTATTGCTCGGCAAGGAGTACCCGGTCATGACCAGTATCCGCACCCGCCGCAGCAAACACGGCGGTGTCACACAGGAACTGAACCGTGAAACAGACGACGAAGACGGCGGAGCCGACGGCGAAAGGACAGACGCCTCGCCACCCGTCCAGGACGCAACGGTGGATGAACCCCCGGCAGACAAGGAACCGTCTACACCCGATACTGAGCCGGAAACAACACAGGTTGCAGCGGACACGGCAGGAGCGTCCGCTGAAACCGAAGACCTGCCAACGGTGGACCATGAAACCGCGGAACAGGACGCACCCGAACCGGGAACGCCACAACCATCGCCAGACCAGGGTACTGGCGCGGATGAAGCAGAGGAACAGCAGACGGAGACAGACCAGACGGATGACGGGTTCAAGGCTGTCGTTCCCGACATGGATGCGAACAAACTCAGAGACGAACTGGGAACGGTCAAGACGGCGTACTACCCGCTATGGATTGTCTCATCTGAGAACGAGCGTATCATGGTGGACGCGACCGACGGCGAGATCAAGGCCCGGGAAAAACAGCTGGGAAGTACTGAGGAACGGGTGATGGAAGAGATCAAGTACGGAGACAGGACACGCGGAAACCTGCTGCAGGCACTGGACATCTCGCTCTCCAAGCTGGAGCGGACACTGGTTTCACTGCAGGAAAAATCGTTGATCGAGCAGGACGGCGACCAGTACACGTTGAACGGTGTCAACCTGTTCGACCGGGACACGGAGACCGTAACCGGTGACGACCATACCGAGATCAGCACCGATGTTACGGAAAGCAAGGCCATCAACATCGCCCGCGAAGAACTGAGCGGCCCACCGGAAGGGATCGAAAAACTGTACTACCCGTACTTCACCGCGGACAAGCGCGTGTTCGACGGCGTACTGGGTGAAGAGATCTGAATCAAGGCGGCGTATTTAAAATTCTTGTAGCGCATACGTATTCACGGTCATTCAACGAGGGTCCATGGTCTAGTGGTCAGGACGTCGCCCTTACACGCCTGCCCAAGGAAGCAGGCGGCAGTTCCTGGACGGCCTTCAACCGTCGTCCGGCTGGCGCCTGAACCTAGGTAGAGGCTGAGCAAGGCGAAGATCGGTGGTTCAAATCCGCCTGGACCCACTGTACAGGATTTGAAGCCCGAGAAAACCGGCCCAGGTTTTCGCTGTTCAAATCCGCCTGGACCCATCAGAGCTGTGGATTTTTCTCTCCTCACATCTGCAACAGAAGTTCAGATTCAAATCCTCTTCTCCCGGGAGAACGAGGACCCAGAAACCGATAAGGTTTCGACCGCCTGGACCCACTCCAGTCACGGAGTGGACACGCTTCGAAAAGGGGTTCTCCTGGAGAACCCCGGACAGAGATGTGTCGACTGGATCTCCGGCCCGACGGTTCTGAATCTGCCTGGACTCATTGCTGAAGAGGGGTGTTGTGATAGTCGCCTCACTCGTCATCAGTCAGAACCAGTTCTTGATAGGTATCTTGAAATTCACGGAGGAATGACTGTCTGTCGGCTTCGGATGCGAATATTCTGATACGGTCATAACTGGTATGTGCGAATGATTCTGTGTCCGGGTCAGGTTCAGACACCTGTTTGTAGGAGATGCCAAGTCTGTCAATCGCGTCGGCAAAGCGTTTACCATCTCTTGCCCGGTAAGAGATCGTTCCACGTCTGTCCGTGTGGCCCCAATCCCATAGTGCTTGCGTCACGTAGCCTTCAACAAAGTCGGTCTGTTCAAACCGGGTTGAGATATAGGCTGGCGGTATATCTGTTTTGTTTTTGAAGCCATGTATCCTGTAAATACCGGTGAGACAGGAGGGGATCGTCACATGCACATTCTGTTTTCCTACCTCGTTATCCTGCCGCGCCTGTACTCGTTCCTTCGTTGATACGGGTAGTGGGACGTGTTCACCAAAAGTGTTGTATCGCTTATATGCAAGCCGCCGGATGGGTGCGTTCCGGTGCCTGTCAGAAAATACGTATCTCAGGCGATTTCCCCCGTACTTCTGGATTCGGCCTTCCAACAATCCGCTGTAAAACATCCCCTCCATATACGCTGTGATAGGAAATCGTGGCTTCCATAGTTTTCCTTTTCCCTTTGTTCCGGCCCAGTAAGCAGGAGGTTCTATCGGTATATCAAGATGTCTCATTTGATCCAGTAAGTCCTTGGATAGTAATGAACGGCCTTGAGCGTACCGTCTTATTTTGTTCGCGGTATTTCCGATATTCGAGTGGACGTGATCTGATCCGTATCTGGGAGGTTCGCCGTGTTCCTGCCAGTAAATGGCCAGGGGATACGGCCATTCGACAAGATACGAGGGGGATAATGTCCATCGCAGATCTGTTTCCTCTGGATTATCCACTGCCTTCGCCAGCCGTGTCCGTGATCGGTTCTCCAGATGTTTTTGCATATCCCGCAGGCTGTCAATGATTACGTCCGGTGTATCAGTGAATGGATCAAGATAGTCTACCAGGTCATCCACCGTTGTATGTCCGACCACTACGGCGGTAAGACTCTCTTCCAGGTCAAGAGGTAATTCACCCAATGGTAGATCCGGGTCTAAATCTAGATGTGAATATACTGTGTCAACTGCTTCGTCTCGTGCTTCTATGTAAGGAGATCTGTAAAGTCGCTTCTCAACGTGTCCAACAAGCTCACGAGCTGTATCACGATCCATGTATCCCGTAAGGTCTTCAACTAACTGTGTCTCCTGTTCTCCGAACAGAATATAGCTCTGTAGTGGACGCTTCAACTGTTCTGTAATATCCGTATAGAACTCCCTGTCCACTGGATAAGCGTCTGATGCATGGTTGATATCCACCGAACGCTCCGCGACGGTTTCAAGTGTATCCTCCACCGCAGCAGCTTCTGTAAGAATAAGATACCACGTTTGTGCGTGGACGTAATGAAACCCATCAAGGTTCAATCCCTCCTCGGTCGTCAGTAAATCCTGAGCGATATTCGCGTATCTGGACTGTTTTGACGCGCTCTCCAGTAGATCAGTTGTGTAATGTATTCTATCCTTTTCTTCCTCGATACGTACCGCCAAGGAGTGGACGTCGTCTATCGCGTCAGAACAGGTATCCTGATATATACGTTCATACGTCTTTTCCCGTATCTCCTGCTCTAATCGGTCTTTTTTCTCTTCCAGTCCCCATCCAAAATACTGGTCAGAGGGGAGTTCCCACCACTGGATCATGCATGACGCTCAGACTATGTTTACTTAAAATGAAACGAACATTCCAACCTGTGGCCGGATACCGAGCAGGAAAAGACATCCTGAAAGCAAAATTCTACAGGAAAAGCGCTCCCTGAGGCGGTAAAGCGTTATCTTCCAGTGGAAGAGCCTTCGACCGCTTGGACCTGTCTTTCACTGGAACAGTGTTTTGGTTGTAGGCGTAAGATTTACATTACCTGTTTCCCTATAGTATAGTATCACCCGTTACGTGCTGTCCTGGTCGGGAGGGTGCATGTCCATCAGCTGGATGTGTCGTTGGGGGCTTCTTCGACAGCACGGGTTTGGTGACTGGAGGCGTGCAGTATGCCGGACGAGGCTGGAAAAGAAGAGAAGACGATCGTATCGTTCAAGGTATGGAACAAGGAGAAGGAGGAGACAGAGCTCCATGCGTTGAAGCGGTACGTGGTTGAAGGGAAGCGGAACGGGCCGCACGTCGTGGTCAATGCCGGGTCGCATGGTGACGAGTTCCTGGCGATCGATGCGGCGAAGGAGCTGTATGAACGGCTGGAACCGGAGAAGGTTAACGGAAGAGTATCGATCATCCCGGAGGCCAATATCTTTGCCGCGTTGAAGAACAAGCGGGAGACGCCGGAGCCCGAGTTTGAGCTGTACGAGTCCGAGGAACGGAATATGAACCGGTGTTTTGACAGTGTTGACCTGGTTGATGGGCCGGACGGCAATATCACTGAGCGGTTAGCGTACCACGTGCTGAAACTGGTGGTGAAGGCGGATTACTGTTTCGATCTTCATACTGCGACCGCTCCCGGGTACAAGATCGATCAGATCCGGGGGAAGACGAATCCCGAGTTCGGGAAGGATGTGCTGCAGGTACAGGAACGGCTTATAAGGAACTCGGGTGTGGAGTATGTGATCAAGACGCCTCCACAGTATATCGGGGAAGGCGTGCTTGCAGGGGTTGCGCCGCTGCATGGTGTACCAGCGGTCACGGTCGAGATCGGTGGCGGTGCGTATTCCGAGGAGGAGCTGGAACGGTACGTCACCGTGTTGATGAACCTGATGAAGGAGGCAGGGTCGCTGTACGGTGAGCCGGACACGGTGAAGCAGAAGATCTACCGTGACCTGGAAGAGGTCTGGGCCTCGACCGCGGGAATGTATGAACCGGTCAAGGAACCGGGGGAAGCGGTGCGGAAAGGTGAAGCGCTTGGAGTTGTTACGAACGAGCGTGGTGAGCACGAGGTGGAGTCGCCGTTCGATGGTCTGGTGGAGTCGGTCCACCGCCAGGACTGGGTGAACGAGGGGACGCGCGTCTCGTACATCGCGATCAAGCAGGAGCGGACGTTCCTCGAGGCCGTGGCTGATGCATTCAGACGGTTGCTCCGGTCCTACACGGCACGGAAGGCGACACGGGAACGGGAAGGACTTCTCAAACTGTAGTATCGTCTCCGGAAACTGTTTTCCCGTACATGTACGCCATCACCCGGTCGTAGAGATCGGTTCCAACACGTTTCTCATCACCTTCCAGGGATGGTGCCGTATTGATCTCACCGATCACGAACCTGTCGCTGTCTGTCTCCTCGATGATGTCGACGCCGCAGATATCCAGCCCGGACACCCGTGCCGCCTGGAGCGCTGTACGGCGCATCGTTTCCGGTGCATCGAACCGTTCCATGTGGCCGCCAACCGCGACGTTGGAACGCCACTCCTCGTCGCCGCCAACCCGTTTGTAGGAATAGGTGTCGTCCCCGATCACGACGATACGGATGTCTTCTCCCGGGTTCTCCACGTATTCCTGGAGGCAGATATCCTGGTCGAACAGGGTGAGGGTGTCAACCAGTGCCGCAAGGTCTTCCGGGTCCTGCACGCGCATCACACCCTGTCCGCCGTACCCCGAGCTCAGCTTGACCACCAGCGGATAGCCGAGTGCGTTACCGGCACGCTCCGCTTCCCCTGTGGACAGCATGTACACGGACTGTGGGACGGGGACTCCGGCTCTTCCCAGTATCTTGATCGTGTAGAATTTGTTTGACGCGATGAACAGGGAGCGAGACGCTACCTGGGTGTAGACGCCGTGATCGTGCAGGATATCAGGTAGACGTTCCGCGTACAGCATGTCCGGGTCGAAGAGCCGGAGAAACAAGCAGTCGAACGTCGTCAGATCGGTGTCACGGTACCGTATCCCGGTACCGTCCCCGTACACCAGATGGATGTTCTCGAGTGGGACGCCAAGAACCGTGTCAAAATACTGTTCCGCGGCATGCAGGAACGCCGGGTGTTCGTCGGATTCGCTTCCGTACAGGATAGCACACCGGACCTCATCTCCGTTTGCGCCGACGCTCATACCATCCATCAGTCCGGAGTGATGTGCTGCACTGCCTGTTCGTACGCCTCAAGATGTTGTGAGCGTGGAATCGCGGGAGAACGGTCCTGGAGCTCGGGCACGGTGTCCATGTCCTCTACACTGACCTTTCCAATATATAAAGCGTCCGCAAGTTCAGGCCGGTTCTTCAGTATGGAATATCCCTGGAAGTAGATATGGTCCTTGATAAACCCTCCCGGCTGTGCCGTATCCTGCAGCCCGCGTTTCACCCGGTACGTCCGGATGAACGCCAGGCGCTGGTCCAGTCCTTTCTCCCGCATCATTTGGTACAGGTCGAAGAACGGAAGGTCTGCATTGTTGATAGCGATGACGCGGGACGTGATCCGTGGCAACGTGTCATCGAACACGCCGACCTGTGACTCGTTGAACGTTGGCAACCCCTCCTCTGCCACCTGGTATCCCTGCGTCCCATAGATCAGTGCCGCGTTGTTCTGCTCGATACCGTTATGGGTACGGACAGAATGCGTGGACTCATGTATCAGCACACGTTTCGCCTGCATGATCCCGTATTCGCCGTTCTCAGGGATCATGATGGTGCGTTTCCGCGGATGGTTCCGTATCGCCTCCGCCTCCACCAGTGTACAGTCGTAGTCCATCCCCAGCAGGTCGAACATGTTGTGATACACTTCCCGCAGCTGTTCCGCGGAGAGACGTGGACCGTCCTCATCGTCAGGGATATGCTTCGGGTTCAACAGGTTGTCCGCCTCCTCCACCATCGCCGCATCCGGAAACCCGTAGATTTCCCGGGACACGCCGGTGATGTCCGTGCTCCCGATGGCCTCGATGATCCGCTTCCGCCCCTTCAAACCGGCCACGAACCGGTCCGCCAGCAGGTCGTCTCCCAGCGCTGCTTTGATATCCTGGATCAGCCGGGCCGCCCGATTCTGATCCTTCGGTGTGAACGTCCGGTACTCGAACCGGGGATTATACTCCCTGTTCTCCTCCACGTTGTTGAAGAACCCGGCCTTCTCCTCCTCATAGTTCAACGGGTACAGGTAGTCGTAAAAATCCAGGAGATCCAGCGCGTCCTCAACCAGGTGTATCAGCGAAGCCATGC
Source organism: Candidatus Nanohalalkaliarchaeum halalkaliphilum (assembly GCA_022729315.1). Taxonomy (GTDB): domain Archaea; phylum Nanohalarchaeota; class Nanosalinia; order Nanosalinales; family Nanohalalkaliarchaeaceae; genus Nanohalalkaliarchaeum; species Nanohalalkaliarchaeum halalkaliphilum. The sequence continues at coordinate 15,858 of JALDAF010000003.1, forward strand.
AGTAACTACAGACCTCATAGGTTTTAAAACTCCCTCAATCAACAGTAGTCCAGAGGAGGACACCACATGAACATCGGAATAGCAGGTACGGACCGACAGCAGGAAGAGGACTGGATCATGGACGAAATCACGGAACGCGGCCACGATGCCGTGTTCATCGATCCGTCAGACGTGTCATACGTCCTGTCGGACGGCGATCTCGACATCCGGTACAGCGGCAACTCGTTAAACGATCTGGACGTGGTGTTCGTCCGCCGTACCCGGTTCGACCTGGAGGCCAGTCGCGACCTGGTTGCGGCACTGGACACGATCGGTGTTCGCACCATCGAACGGAAGGACGTGTTCTACAACCCATTATCCAAGTTCATCAGCCTCCTCAGCTTTGTTGATACCGAGATCGATGCTATCGCCATCCCATCAACAGGGATCGCGAAATGCCGGGAGGATGCGGGGCAGATCGCGGACAGAATCGGCTACCCGCTTATCACGAAACCGATCGCCGGCCGGGAAGGAGAAGGCGTCCAGCGGATCGACGACGCTGCAGAACTTGACACCGTGCTGGCCGATGCTGCGTTCCCGATGCTGCTCCAGGAGTTCCTGGATGTTGAGGAAGAGTACCGCATCCTTGTCGTTGGTGACACGGCACTGGGCGCGGTGACGAAGGAACCGATCGAGGGGGACGATGATTCCGTGGCCCGGAACTTCGCGCAGGGGGCCGAGTTCAATCCTGCGGACGTCGACCACCTGTTCGAACCGGCCGTTCAGATCGCGCAGGCCATGAACATCGAACTCGCCGGTGTAGATATCGTCAAGACCACGGACGGTGACTACTACGAGATCGAATGCAACCGCTGCCCACAGTTCAAGGGATTCACGCAGGCACACGAGGATGTGGACGTTCCCGCGCACATCGTGGATTACATCGAGGAACAGGTGTAAGGCGGCCGGTGGGAGACATAACTTCTTACAGTTATTTAAGTCTGAACGGGCGAGTTGCATCCATGGATCTGTTCGGGAAGAAGGCACAGCAGGAGCTTGAATCACTCAAGGAAGAGCTGGCCGAAACACAGAAGGCGCTGGAAGAGACCGAACAGGCACTGGAACGGTACCGATCAAAGTTCCGGAACGCCGAGACGGAGAAACAGGAGGCACACAAGGATCGGAAGGACGCCGAGCAACGCCTCCAGAACCTGAAACAGTCCATCGACTCCGCCGCGGACAACGTGCGTGACACGCTTCCACTCCAGGACCTGGAACATGTACTGTCCAGCCTCGAGGATATCGAGTTTATGACGGCGCACGCCTACACCGCCTACCTTCCACCGCAACATGCGGTGTTCGCTGATGACACGGACGGTGGAGAAATCATCTTCTTTGATCCGTACACGACCGGGGTCGTACTGTATCCGCCGGTACCGGTGAAACTGGAGCAGACCAGTGCACGCACATTCCAGACCGGACAGCTGGAGACATTGTTGAACGGCACCTACCTGTACGTCCACCTGTCCGAAGACGGTTCTGGCGCGGCCATCATCCAGGAACAGGACGTGACCGACCACGTCCTACAGCCCGATGCAGCGGTGGACAGCCTGATCGAGGAACTTGAGAATCTGCAGGTTCAGGACTGCCAGCACATCCTCGTGACCGGTGACGACGAACCGGTCACAAGATTTACCGAACAGCTCGATCAGCCGGTGAACCTGGCCACATCAAAGCTGTTGAGTGTTAACCGGAAGACAGATCTGAAGCAGGCGTTCACCTCAGCGTTCACGGTAGAGTGCCGCCGACTCACGGATGAGGATATCGAACAGATCAAGGAAAACGTGTTCTGACGGTTACAGTCCTTTCTGGCTTTCGCGTTCCATGACTTTTTCGTGCATGTACTGCATCATCACGTCGGGAACGTTGACGTCGATCATGTCCTGAAGTTCCTTGGAGATGCCGGGGGACATGTTGGCTTCGACGATGTACGGTCCGTCGTCGGATTCGATGATGTCGACGCCGCAGATGTCGAACCCGAGGAGTCGTGCTGCCTTCAGTGCGGCCTCCCGTGTTTCTTCGGATGCGTCGTATGGGACGCGGTTGCCGCCCGTTGAGATATTGGACCGCCATTCCTCGTCGTCTGCGACCCGCTTGTAGCAGAATGTGTCGTCGCCGACAACGATCACGCGGACATCCTCTCCTGGGTTTTCAACGTACTGCTGGAGGCAGATATCCTGTTCGAACAGGGACATGGTGTCGATCAAGGGACTGAGGTCTGAGCGGTTCGAGGACCGCATCACGCCTTTGCCGCCGTAGCCTGAGATGAGTTTGATGACGACCGGGTATCCGTACTCTTCTGCTGCCCGTTCCGTTTCCTCCGTGGACAGCAGGTAGGCGGAGCGCGGGATGTTGAGCCCGCCCTCGGATAGGACCTTGACCGAGTAGAACTTGTTGTTGGCCAGTGTCAGCGAGTCAGAGTCCAGTTGGGTGTAGACCCCGTTCCGTATCAGGATCTCGGGCAGGTATTCGCCGAACAGCATGTCATCGTCGAAGAACCGGATGAATGCCGCGTCGAACGTGGAAAGATCCGTGTTCTTATACATCGGCTTGAGTCCGTCGTCGTACACGATCTTGATACCGTCGACGGGAACTGCCATCACGTGGTCAAAGTAGTGCTGTGCTGCTTCGATGAACAGGTTGTGTTCCGTCGATTCTTTGCCATACAGGATCACGATGTCGAGGTCCATGATGTAGCACGTTCACGCCTTCAGATAACCGGCGACTTTTTCGTACATGTTTTTTCCACTGACTGATGTGAACCGTTCCAGGTCCGGGTCGAGGTAGGCTTCGACCACCTTCCCGTCCACGAGGCGGACCCGGCAGATGTCTGCTCCGATCGCCTTCACCGTCTGTTCTACAACCTCTTCCAGGTCGGAGGATATTGTGTGGTAGGTTTCCTTGACCTGGTCTGCACGGAGCCGCCAGCTGTCCCCCTCCAGTTTGAGTGAGACGATATCTCCGTCAACGTACAGGCAGTCGAACGTGTCACCTTCCACGAACTCCTGCAGTATCAATACGTGCTTGCCGTGGTCCATGTGCTCCACGAAGGAACGAAGCTCTTCATCGGATTCCAGCAGTGTCATGTCCCGCCGAACAAATCCTTCAAACTTTTTGCCGACCATCGGGAACGCGATGTGATCCTCGATCCCGGACACGCCTTTCTCCGTGGACACAACTGCGGTCGCCGGGATCGGTACGTTACGCTCCTCCAGGACCTGTGGCAGATAGTTCTTTTTGGCAAGGATAAAGAACGTGGCCGCATCGATATTTGTCGTGATATCCTTCTCCAGCAACACTTCAAGGAATACCCGGGAGAAGATCGCGGTCTTCGGCCGGGGATCCATGTATAACGCATCGTAATCATCGATAGATTCGCCTTCCACCAGGACCTGTTCTCCGTTTCCTGCATCGATCCGGACGCTGGCGATCGATTTCGTGGTGACCTCGTCGAAATAATCCTCAAACTGCTCTGCAAACGTGTCATTGTCCGTTATCATCAGTAAATTCATCGAGTTGCTTGTCACCTCCGTCGCCGTTGCCGTTCCGTTCGTCTGGTGCCCACATCCGTGTTACAGCGCCTTCTTCCCGCCAGTTCTCGGTGAAGTCCTCCACCGAATCAGGGATGATGTGTTTGAGGACGCGGCCGCTGCGCAGGATCTTACTTAACTGCATTTCTAAGCTTTTGCTTAATTGCTGGTACAGGGAGATGCTGGAATAAGTAAGATCGTTCTTGATCCGCCAGAATGCGGTGGTTCCACGTGGCGCAAGCACGAGGTAGCCGCCGTTATCTTGCGCCATCATTGCACGACTCATTTCCGCCCTGTCAACGTAGTATACGCCGCCAGAGGAGTTGCTGGGATCGACCACGAGGATCTCCTCGCCCTCAACGCCAACGCAGAGCACGTAGCTGTCTGCATCTGAACCGGGGAACAGCAGGGACTTATCGAAGTATGGGATAAGCAGTGCGCCGTTATTGAACCATATCTTGAACTCGTCCGCCACGTCCGTGATCTTATCCTGTTCCACGAACGCGGTACGCACCTCTTTCTGCGTCAGTTTCTCGATAACCTCGCCCAGCGCCTCCGGTTCAGGTGGTTCTTCCACGTTTTCGCTGATATCGCCCTGTGTCACGTCGAATCCGAAGATGTTCAGCGCCATCTCCGTGGAGGCCGGTCCCTGCCGTGGGGTGGTACCCCCGACGAAGAAATCCTTGATATCTTCCAGTGTCTCGATCTCTGCCTTGACGCGTTTGAACAGGATATCCTTGCTCATAAGCTCCTTGTTCGGTGACAGCATGAAGTAGCCGCTGTCCGTTGCCACCGTTGTACTGAACGTGGAGATGTCACGGACCTCGCCGGATTCCTCGCCAAGCCTGATGCGTTTCCCGGGCTCCAGCACATCCGCACCCCGAAGATAGATGCCGGCAGCATAGTTCTGGATCAGATCCTTGAACCCGAAGAACCCGAGTGCGGCCAGGAGCAGGATAACGCCCCAGGTTGCCGCCGTCAGTGTAATATCGATAACATCCGTTGTGAACAGCCCGAGGTGTGCGATCGCGATCTGGACGACAACCAGGTACAGCAGGAACTTGACACCGGTCAGGAACGCATCAAGGAACTTCGGTGACATGCCAATAGTCTCCACCTGTCCCCGTAACTCCAGGTTATTGATGAAGGAGCGTACGCCGACCATCAGCCCCTTCACCAGTATCACACCGAGTACAAACAGGAGGACAGCGGTCGTGAATGTTGCTACCTGGTCTGTCAGCCCCTCGAACTGGGCAAGTATCCGGGCGTTGATCGTAACCAGGGATAGGACAAGGGTGATAACGATGATCAGGTACTGCACGAGTTTGTCCGGTGACCGCTGCCGTTCACGCAGCTTATCGATATGTTCCTCTGCCTGTTTCACCCGGTTCTCCCACATCTTTTGGGTGAGACTGGCTGCGATCCGTGCCAGCAGCAGCCCCACGATAAGTATAACAAGTGCAAGGAGGACCCGGGCACCCGGACTTTGCTGTAGTGAACTCAGGGCAGCAGCCCCGAGGGCAGAAGTTGAGAGTGGCATGATACCGTAATCCTTGTTATCCCCGGTGTCTTTATATAATTAACCCGTTTCAAATCAGTCTCTAACGCGTCCTCCGCCGATTAAACGCCACCGAGAGGCGAATCTGCGGGATATTGCGACGCGATCTCCTTCTTCGGCGCATACCGGGAGCTTGAGATCGACTGTTATCGGGTTTCCAGCGGTTGTTACGACGCCAGATGTTTTCCCGGTTCCTGTTGTCAGCAGGAGCGGTTCGTTCTCCTTGATGTTCTGTATTTCGTCAGCATCTTCGCTGCCAACCGCACGGTCCATCAGGTCCACGTCGATCGTCAACTGGTTCCGTACCGATGGCACCTTTCCTTTCAGACCGAGGGTGTTCCCTGCCAGATTATCGGACTTGGTGAGTGCCGGGTCAAGATCAGTTTCTATCCCCAGAAGCCCGCCAGGCCGTCCCTGATCCACCTGCCTGTTACCGTGGATCACGCTCTTCACGGTCGTTTCCAGCGTCTTCCATTTTCCGTCGTCCTGGTAGCCGGGACAGATTTCGATAGTGTCCCCCACTTCGATCGTTCCACGCTGCAGGCTGCCGCCGACAACACCGCCCCGTAGATCCTTTGGCGGTGTGCCCGGCTTGTTCACATCGAATGAGCGTGCGATCAGCATCTTCGGGTCTGCATCCGCGTCACGTTCCGGTGTGGGGATTGTATCCTCAATCGTCTGCAACAGTACATCGATATTTGTCTCGTGCTGTGCGGAGATAGGGATGATCGGGGCATCCTCCGCGATGCTTCCCTGTAAGAAGTCCTTGATCTGCCGGTAGTTCTCCGTTGCCGCTTCTTCATCAACGAGGTCTATCTTGTTCTGTACGACGATGACGTTGTCGATCCCGACCTTGTCCAGTGCCGCAAGATGTTCGCGTGTCTGTGGCTGTGGAACCTCCTCGTTTGCCGCCACCATCAGCAGTGCACCGTCCATGATCGCGGCGCCGGACAGCACGTTCGCCATCAGTGTTTCATGCCCCGGCGCATCCACGAGACTGATGCTGCGAACCGTCTCCGGTTCAGAACCGTCGCTGCAGCTATCTTTTACCGTGTATGTACCGTCGCTGCACTGTCGGACCGTAATATCTGCGTATCCGAGGCGGATGGTGATACCGCGCTTCAGTTCTTCGGAGTGTGTATCAGTCCATTTGCCGCTGAGCGCATTCGTGAGCGTTGTCTTTCCGTGGTCCACGTGCCCGACGAGACCGATATTTGCTTCAGGTAATGGGTCGTTGCTCACGAACTGGGTCACCTCGAGACGTTACGCGTCCTCATCCGCGTCTTCGTCTTCCTCTCCGTCTTCGGAGGGGTTGAGAAGTTCGTCAACAGACGTGTTTCCTTCCTCGACGACCTTCAGGTTTAACTGCTCAATATCATCCGCAACGGTGTTGCCGCGCACGGTTTTCCGTTGCCGTTCGCCGTCTCGAACATCTGTTGCGCCAGTATCTTTCCCGATAAGTATGCGTTTCCGGCCGGTTCCCTGGATGGATTTGCGCATCGGGAAACCGTCCTGATCGCTTCCTCCCGTGATTTCAAGGGTGTATCCGTCGAGGCCGACCATGGTTCCGTCCACCTCATCGCCGACCTGTTTCCCGGTTAATGCGTTTGCCTGCTGTTCATCCAGTTCGAACTGGTGTGAATCGCCGTCTGGTGTGCCGATAACTGCTTGCATAGTGTATCACCGTGCTCAGTCGGCCCTTTACGTTTGCATGCAGGGCGTTCCAGAGCAGTAACGGTTTGCGCTCCAACCTTTTTAAATAGTGGTATCGGGGGAGAGGGTTCATCCTTTATTAACGAGGATGCCCAATCGCTGTTGTATGGCCACAGGAATCGGGGAGGCGCTGGACAGTGCATGGGATGGACTGATGCAGGTAGTGACGTTCCAGGGAACTGCACACCCACAGTTGCTTGAGGTGGCGGTGATCGCTGTCGTCGGGTTTATCGGCGGACACATCCTGTCAGAGGTTATGTTGCGGCTTCTGCGGATGACCTCTCTGGATGAGATGGGTGTGAAGTCGGATGTGCAGCGGGCACTCCGCAAACTGAACTACCACGGAACGCTGTCCAGTCTTTTCGCGGATACGGTGCGGTGGGGTATCTATATCCTTACAGTGTTTGCGATCTTCCACCGGTTCGAAGCCGAATTCGTCACCCAGTACTCGAACATCGGCATGCTGTGGCTGTCTAACGTCGTTCTGGCGATGTTCATTTTCATCATCGGAGCACTGTTGTCGGAGCGGATCGGTGGTATCGTCGTCCAGGTGTTCCGGGCCGGCCGTATTACGGGACTGGTAGACGAATCTAATGCAGAGGTCCCACTGTACCTGGTGGTGGGCCGTGCGGTGAAATACCTGGGATACCTTGTGACGATGGTTATCGTCCTGAGCTTCCTGGGGGTGGATGATGTGATCATCCATATCCTCGTGGCCGTGATTTCGTTGAGTGTCATGCTTGCGTTCCTGATCGCTGGAAGACACGTGTTTACCAATATCGCGGTCTCGATATATTTCCAGATGTCCCACGTGTTCCGGGGCGGCGAACAGGTAACGATCGGGGAGTACAGCGGTGAGATAATGGGGGTGCGGCCGCTGTACACGAAGATCCGGTCACATGGACAGATCTATTACGTGCCGAACACAAAGTTGATATCCGAGGTTATCGAATACAACGGTGAAGGAGAGTGAGATGCGCTGGACCGTTGTCACCTACTACGTAGGACTCTTCCTCAGGATTTTCTCAGTGTTACTGCTGGTACCGGTCGCTGTCGGCCGGTACTACGGTGAAAGCTTTGTCGTGATGGAGCCGTTCCTCATCGCATCGTTTCTTGCGATCGTCTTCGGCTCCCTGCTGACACGGGTCGGGGCAGACCATCGTCCGGAAACCGTGGAGGCCATGGCGATCGCAACGTTTGCATGGATCCTGGCGGTCGGACTGGGGGCGATACCGGTGTACACGATCGCGGACGTGTCGATCGTGGACGCGTATTTCGACGCGATGGCAGGGTTCACAACGACCGGGATGGATATCATACCGGCCGCGGTACTTGCGGAGTTACCATATTCGCTCCTGTTCTGGCGGGTGTTCATGCAGTGGATCGGCGGACTGGGGATCCTTACATTCTTCGTGATGGTGCTCTCCGAGTCCGGCGGTGTGGCCAGTAAACTGGTGTCGCAGGAGGCGAACAAGACAGATTCCGGGGTTATCCGGCCATCCCTGTTCAACGCCATCAAATCCATGTGGTATGTCTACATCGTTCTGACCATCATCCAGGCGATCCTGCTGTACATGCTGGCGGTTCCCGCGTTCCACGCGGTCGGACATGCGATGGCAACCCTTCCCACCGGTGGATTCACCACGACAGGAGACTTTGCAGGGATGATGGGTGGTGGCGGCACCCAGGCCGTGCTGACCGTGTTCATGTTTCTGGGAGCAACTAACTTTCTACTGATCTATGCGCTGTTTCAGGGGGATATCTGGCGCATGATCCGGGACTTCGAGTTCCGCGTATATTTCAGTGTGTTCGCGGTTGCACTGGCACTCATCGCACTGGACCTGATTGTGAACACGGGGAGAGGATTCCAGGAAGCAGTCTCAACATCACTATTTCATACAGCAAGCATCGTAAGCTCTTCCGGATTTACGCTTGAGGCTGTTGGGGAGTTTCCAACGTTCTCCAAGGCACTGATCGTTATAATCATGTTTATCGGCGGGTCACTCGGCTCCACCACCGGCGGTTTCAAGATGCTCAGGTTCGGGGTCATGTTTAAAGTGGTCCGACAGCACGTCAAATCGCTGACACTTCCGCCCACGGTGATGAACCCGGTCGTGGTGAAGGGACGCATCCTCAAGGACCGCGAACTCATCGAGATCACCTCGTTCTTCTTCATCTGGCTCGGTGTGATCGTGACCGGCGGACTGATCACGATCTGGTTTTCGCCTCACGGCGTTACGGACGCGATCCAGCTTATGACGTCCGCGGTCGGGACGATGGGTCCGACATTCATCACGGGGGAGGAGCTCCGGCAGCTTCCCGGAATCGTCAAGATCTCTCTTTCCCTCGGCATGCTTGCTGGCCGTCTAGAGATGCTACCTATCCTCGTCCTCCTGAACCGGGGGCTGGGACGGTGGATCCGGTAAAATATACAGAAGCTTTTTATACCAGCCGTTCGCTTATCCAAACTGTACCATCAACGGTACATTCAACAGTTAATCCCATAGTTGAGGATGAAAATGATGAAATTCAACACATTCAACAATGTGCGAAAAGGTATCACGCCTGTTGTTGCGATCGTCATGCTCCTGATGCTGACGATCCTCGTGGCAGGAGGCGCATTCGCATTCATCAACACATTCATGGAGGATCAGGAAGGAGATTTACAGGAACAGGTTGCTACGGACATTACCGTTCAAGATGTTCACTGTGATGGCAGTACCCTGGAATGGACGGTGTCAAACACCGGAGACACGATCGTTGACCGGTCACAGGTGGACATCTTGATCCGCAACGTGGCAACGGACAGGTTGACGGACGATTCCCCGCTCGCGTACGAGGAAGCTGGTGCAGAGATGGACATCACAGGATCGGAACGGCACTGGCAAAGCGAGGAAACGGGACTCACTGACGAATTCGAACCCGGCACCTCCTACCGCATCACGTTTGACTTTGTCTCCAACCAGGTAGGAACGGCAACCGGTACCTGTACCGGATAGTGTCCTTGAAGGATCCTTCCTATTCCCTTTTCTTTTCTCTTCTCATCGTATGTGGAACGTGCGCTGTGTCCCGATAGGTATGCTTTTTTATACCAGCACATGTACAGTATGTAACGTGTCTCTTGAGTATAGTTATGGGGGGTGCCAGATATGGAGAACGTGAGCATGGCAGACAGTGAACGAAAAGGTCTTACGCCTGTAGTTGCGATTGTCATGCTCCTGATGCTGACGATCCTGGTGACCGGTGGCGCATTTACCTTTATCAACAACTTCATGGATCACCAGGAAAATGAGTTGCAGCGGCATATTTCGACCGATGTTGTCGTGAGCGATGTGAACTGCAATGGTGATGAGCTCGAGTTCATCCTCACGAATCAGGGGTCGATGAATGTTGATCTGAATGTCGTGGATATTTTCATCCGCAACAGGGCAACGGGCAGTTTGACAATGGACTCTCCGATCACCACGAGTTCTCAAGGCAATCCCCCGGAGCTGGAGGTTATGGGCGAGGATCGTCACTGGAGAGGAACTGAGACGGATCTGATCGATTCGTTTGACCCTGGTTCGACGTACCGGGTTGAGTTTCAGTTCGTCTCCAACGGTGTCGGACAGGCAACCGGTACCTGTACCGGGTAGCATCTTCATTCTCCACAGTGCTGTAAGGTGTCCGTGCGTCAATAACATTAAATAGGGAGCGACGCCAAGGTTTTGTTGTCTATGTATATCATTCTCGTGGGGATCAACACGATCAGTCGGCGGCTGATCGAGGAGCTGTCACAGAACCATGATCTGGTTGTCGTGGAGGAGGATAAGGAGAAGGCTGAACGGGTGTACGCGGATACGGCGGCGACCATCGTGAACGGGTCTCCGACCACCCTGTCTGTACTGGAGGATGCGGGGATCTCCAAGGCGGATGTGCTTGTTACGGTGCAGAAGGATGACAACGAGAACATGGTGATCTCGATGATCGGGAAGAAGTACGGTGTTCCCAAGGTGGTGACCCGGCTGGAGAACACTGACTACCGGGATATATACAATATTCTCGAGGTGAACACGATCGAGTACACGGACATCGTGTACGGCGAGTTCATGTCTGTCATCGAGCACCCGGCGATCGTAAAGATCGCGAACGTTGGTGCTGGGAAGGAGATCCTGGAGCTGGTGGTCCGGAAAGGATCGGAGTTCGACGGGTTGCGGATCGATGAGATACGGAACCTGAAACATTTTCCGCGGGATGATGTGGAGTTTTCTGCCGTGCTCCGTGACGAAGATGTTATCCGGCCGCGTGACACGTTCCGGGTTCAGAGCGGTGACTCGATCATCGTGATCATCGATCCATCGGTCAAGGGAACACTCAACAAGATCCTGGGACGATAAAAGGAGACTGTACTGGTTCAGGGATCGAACAACAGCACGCCGAGGGCCGCTCCGAGGATCGCTGCACCAAGTACCCACATCAACTGTTCTGTTGCAACGATCGCGCCGTGCCACTGCAGGATACTTGCAAGATAGATCGCGATGATCGACACGCCGGTGATTCCCATCAACGCCCTCATACTGTTGCTACTACATGGTAATTTCTTAAATGTCTGGTGGGATAAAGACAGGTGTATGAACTGGTATACGGTGTTTTTCGTCGGTGTCGCGGTCGGTATGCTGGTGTTGCTCCTGTTCGGTCAGGCACAACATACAGCGCTACCTGTTCCGGAGATCCGGTGGACGGTGGATGTGACCAAATACCTGTTCTCATTGTTCATTGCAGTCATCCTGTTTGTCGGAATGTTCTGGTATTTCTCCTGAGTAGTTCAGAGGTACTGTTTCAGGTCAGAAACCGTGTTTTCAACCGCGTTTTGCGTCCATTCCGGGTTCTTCGCCCATAGTTTTGCCGCGAACGGTGAGGAGATGCCCGCACCGATATCTGCGCACAGCGGAATGTCCTCGCCGTATCCCTCCTCGATACCGTTTCGGACCGCGTTGTACCGGTCCGCTGGGAGGTGTCGGGCATCAGAAAGCAGGGTGAGCATATCAAGAAACTTGTCACTTTCATATGCGTCATCGGTCGCGTACTCGTGGTCGATGGACCAGATATTCCGGTTCTCATCGATCATGTAGTTGTTCAACAGGTTATCGTCCAGCGCGTATCCGCGGCTGTGAAGGGTCTGCATCGCGTCACCGATGGTTACGGCAGCCTCGTACACGTCCGTGGTTTCTGCGGTTTCCGCGTACTGTTTCATGCTTTCCCCTGAGACGTGTTCGAATTCAATGTGTTGATCGCCGTACGCAGTGATATCAGGAGCGTACAGTGGTGTGTCCTCCAGGATGTCCGTCCATCTCCGTTCCATCCGCATCCTGTCCTCCCTGCTTGTGTAAGAGACCCCGTGTGTCGCATCCGAGAGGAGATGGATCGCATCGTCCACAGGCATGTTCAGGACGGACTGCTTCATCTCGTTCGACACCAGTTTCCGGTAAACCTGTTTCACGTCTGCCGTGCTGGTCTGCCGTGCAATATTCTCCACGATACGGGGCAGGATCTTCCCTGCTGTCTCATTCAAAGAGGTCAGCGGATAGTCTTCATACTCTTTCACCACGGTCCCGTAATCGGTAACGGCGACACTGTTCGTCACACCCTCTTCGACCGGTTCACCGGCCTCCATCCGTTCAGTAAAGTAGTGTTCTGGCTTCCATTCCATCGAGCATCATCTCAGAACGCTTATCAACCCAGTTTCCACCGCGGATCCTGCTTATCCTTGATCTCCACGATATCCTCCAGCACCTGCAGTTCGCCGGCTGTGAACGCGTCCTCCATCCGCCGGATAATCCTGTAATCCTTGCTGGACAGGTCGGTGTACAGTTCGTCACCCTCCTCCACCTGCCGGCCGATCGTGATACTGGTGATGGACACGGCGACCTCATCCCCTTTCGTTGCAGAATCGATGCTGTCACCTTCCTCCTGGATGGATTTGACCCTGCCTCGTTTCTCCCCGTTCCCATCCATCAATGCAGATCCCGTGTTCAGCACACCGTCAAGGATCTCCACGCCGACAACGGCAGGATCCGAGCTGCGGAACACGTGATCCGGCATCAACCGGATCTTCGCTGGCCGGGTAATATTCTGCATGACGGCCTCCCGCTGCTGTACTTCCAGTTCCTGCACCATCTCCTCGTACCGATCCACGAGATCGTAGATGATGTCGCTCTGTATATAGGTGATATCCGTGTTCTCCAGCTGCTGCGCTGCCGTATCCGTGGCCCCGGTGTTGAACGCGAGAACGGTCTGGTGTTTCCGTTCCTCTTCCTGTGTCGCCTCGATCACGTCCTTCTTTGTCACCTGTCCGACCTCTGCATGTTTCACCGGAATATCCTTCTCCTGCAGCACATCCATCACCGCCTCCAGACTTCCAAGGGAATCCGCACGGACGATGATACCGGAGGTCGCGGTCGGGAACTCGAACGCCTCCAGTTCCGCCGCAACCTCTTCCACCGCCTCCTGTACGGCATCCTCGTCGGATCCGTCCACGGCACGGACCGGGACCCCAGCTGTCACGTCATCGATACCGGGCGCCGCGATCTTGATACCGGCCGCCGCCGTGACTGCTTCGATAGACTGGAAATCACGTTCCGTCCGGATCTCGCTGAGCGGGGACGGCTCCAGTAATGCTTTTATCGACGTTACGACCGGCTCCTGCCGGCTGCCGATGACAAGCGTATCGGTTTTATGGAGTACTCCGTTGTACAGTATCACATCAAGCGTCGTACCGAACCCTTTCACCTCGTTCACTTCAAGCACGGTTCCTTCCGCACCCTCAGGATGCATCTCCAGCCGGTCGGACAGGTAGCGCTGTGCCAGCCCGGAGATCACCATCAGCAGGTCGGGGATGCCCTCTCCCGTCTCGGCGGAGATCGGGACCACACCGATCTTGTCCGTGAAATCGTCCACACGGTCGTACCGGTCAACGGTGAACCCGAGGTCGGAGAACTCTGCCATCAGTTCGTAAATGGTTTCATCCAGCTGTTTCTGCAACCGTTCACCCTGGTTCCGGTAGTTCAACAGAAAGCTGCCTTCACTGCTCTTCCATCCCCGCATCGTATCGATCTTGTTTAACGCGACGACAAACGGTGTCCCGGATTCTTTCAGGATATCGATCGCCTCCCTTGTCTGCGGCTGCACCCCGTTCGACACATCCACGACCACCACCGCGATGTCGGAGAGTGACCCGCCCCGTTTCCGCAGTGATGCGAACGCAGCGTGACCGGGCGTGTCAATGAACAGCAGGCCCGGTATTTGCAGTTCCGTCCCGAGTTCTTCCAGCAAATCCCCGCTCAGTTCCTCTATTTTATCGATCGGTACGGAGGTAGAACCGATCATCTGGGTGATGCCGCCGGACTCCTTCTCTGCCAGTACCGATCCACGGATATGGTCAAGAAGTGTCGTCTTTCCTGCATCAACATGTCCAAGAACAGAGATGATCGGCTGCCTGATGCGCTGTTTCGTGTCCTGCTGCTGTTCTGCGTCTTCCATGAGAACCACCGCTAATGACCGCGTTCACAGAGAAACACGTCATAAAGAGCTTTATAAACGTATTATGTGGCGCGGTGAGGGGATGGTGAACACATCCCTGGAATCGCACCATTCATGAATGTTCATCAATTATGTTCTGCGTACTGCAGGTTCCTGCCTTTCTCCCAGTTCTTCTGGCACTTCGCCGAGCAGAAATGATGCCGTGTGCCATCTGCCTGGATGAACAGCTTCCCACCGGTCTTCTCCAGTGTGTCTCCACAGTACGTACAATCTGTCATGTATCTGTCACCTTGTTATGTAGTTGCTCAGAGCGAAAATCGAGGATTTTCTTATCTTCGATTCAATTCGCATTGAATCTCAGCCCTCCATTTCTGTTTCCTGGAGGATGAGGATATCCTGTTCGCGTACCGGGCCCATCACGTCACGGACAAGGATCTTCCCCTTGTCGTTACCTTCAACGATCTTGCAGCGGACCTTCTGCACGCCTCTGTGTCCTGTCTTTCCAAGTACCTGAATGACTTCTGCTGGTACGCCCATTGGTTACACCTTGTTACGCGAGTTCCTCGACCTTGGTAGCGATGTCCTTAACATCGTCGCCTGCTGATCCGGGATCCGTGATTGCGACGGCACTGGTACGGACGTTGAGTCCTGCTGCAAGTCCCAGTTCATCTTTCTCCGGGACGAACGTGTATGCGATACCGTTCTCCTCACAGAGTGCAGGGAGATGCATCACGATCTCAGGGGGTTCAACATCACCAGCGATCACAACGAGATCTGCCTCTGCGCGTTCGATCGCTTTTGTCACTTCGTTTGTACCTTTCCGGATCTTTCCTGTATCACGCGCCCGTTCCACGGCATTGTAAGTGCTCTCTGCCAGGGAGTCAGGAACGTCAAACTGTGCGTAGCTCATATCTTTCCACCTCGTATCATCGGCTTGAACAACTGTGTTCGATTAAGCATACACTATTAAATTTATAAATGTCTCCAGCGGGCTTTGACTGCGTTTGTGCCGCGTACGTTTCAGTAAGAAGAAGTAACGGTCAGTCCGGAGAATTCGGAGAAACGATATCCTGTATGACCTCAGTCCCCTGGATGGTGTCGTCAAGCAGTTTCTTGAACTCGTTCTCTGTTTCAATATCTTCCTCCAGAGTGTTCTCCAGTGCTCCGATCTGCGCCTCCAGTTCCCCGGAAAGCTCTTTCATCTCGGACAGTGTTGTCAGTGCAGTCTTGAACTTGTTCATCGTGATGAACAGTGGACCCTTCTGTATGTCAGGGATATCAAGATCCTTCACTTCTGGCGGTTTTGGAACCTCTTCACGGCTCAGGCGTGCTCCCTCACTGGCCCGGCCGTCGGACGGTGGTGAGGGAGGACTGCTCTGCTCAGTATCTTCTTCAGGCTTGTGCGTATCCGCTGTATCTTCCTGTGAACTGTCTTCCCCGGAGATGTGCTCTTTCAGCTGCTGGCGGTCATCAACCGGTGATCCGTCGTGCTCCGGTACTGCAGGTTCCGCTGGTTCGGAGGGTGTTGGCCCTCGTTCAGTCTCAGGAGTTGCAGCTGTATCCACAGTATCCATACGAGAGAGCTCTTCATCCCTGATCGGTTCCGGATCAGTCATATCCTGTTGTGGGGACTGCTGGTCCTGTCCTGGAGGCCGTTCCGCTGGCGGTTCCTGCTGTGGTGGTTCACGTGGCATAGATGGCTGTTCGCTGGGTTCAGGCGGTTCTGGTTCTTCAGGATATGCGATCTCCTCAAGGTCCTGTGTCTGCTCTTCCTGTTGTGGTGGTTCAGGAGGGTTCTGCTGTGGGCCGGTGTCTTTCCGGTCCCGTGAACGGTCTGGCCCCTGTCCACCCAGTCCTGAATCCCTGTTCCGGCTACGCGAACGGTTCTCACGCCCCTGCTCCTGCTGCACCTTTTTACGGATCTGGGCGATATTCTCTTCCAGTTCCTGCTTCTTTTTACTGTCGTTGCCGGAGCCTAAGAAGTCGAACATTGGTACAAGATTACATCTGTTCAATCTCCCTTTTATAACTTTGTGCGAGCCGATGCAAGAAACTATGAGTGGGTATAGTACGCGTCGACAGTGTCTCCGGTATCTGTGATGTTGACGAATCCGAATCGGACGAACTGGACCACGCCTTCCGGTACGTCTGGTTCGCAGCGGCCATCGATTGTTTCACCGTCAGGCATGTGGACGGTGCAGGGTTTTCCGTCTTGCGGCACCCACTGCACGATATCTGCGTTCCTGTCGATCGCCTCGGTGTGGTCGAAGCTGTGGAGCTTGGTTTCGCCATCCCAGATGTCGACGTTGCACAGGTCCTTCAACCGCAGGAACCCGTCTACCATGTCGTCCTCCTCGATGTATACCGGGACAGTCCCCTCCTCGGCGATCAGGACGTGTTTACGTTCGCCGCGGTCCTCTTCCGGGTGGAGTGGGATGGTCGCAACCAGTTCATCCTCAACCCCATGGATCTCGATCATGACCGGGTTCGCCACGAAAAAATACCTGTCCGCGTCCCTGTCGATCGTTTTCCGGTTGAACGAGTGCAATGTGTCCATGCTGGCCTCGACATCGTTCTCCGTGACACCCATCTCCCGCCAGAATCCGCGGATGGCGTCCGGTGTGAACCCGCGTTTCCTGAGTGACCGCAGAGTCGGTGCCCGTGGATCATCCCATCCATCCAGTTCACCGTCTTCGATCAGTTCGCGGAGTGTTGACGTACTCATCGGGGTTTCCAGGCCGTGGATGTTGACACGCCCCCAGTACCGGACGTGCGGGTAGTTCCAGTCCAGGTAGTCGTAGAGGTATTTCTGGCGTTTCGTGGAGGCGCGCAGATCTTTTCCACGCACGATATGTGTGACACCGCTTTCATGGTCTTCGATCGCGCTCTGAAAGTCCAGGAGTGGCCAGACCCGGTACCGGTCAAAGGTCCGTGGATGGTCCGGATCCTCGATGATGCGGAACGCCACCCAGTCACGGATCGCCGGGTTCTTGTGCTGCATATCGGTCTTGATCTTCAGGGTTGCCTCGCCCTCCTCGATACCGCCATCCTTCATCTGCTCCCAGTACGCCAGGTTCTTTGCTGGCTCCGTGTCCCGGTGCGGGCAGGGTTCCCCCTGCTCCCGGTAGGTGCGACCTTCTTCTGGACTGCAGAAACAGACGTATGCATTCCCCATCTCGATGAGGCGTTCAGCGTACGCGAAATAGGTCTCGAACCGCTCGGAACTGTATATCACTTCGTCAACGTCATACCCCAGCCATTCATAATCCTCCTGGTACATCTCGTACGCATCGTGCTCATGGTTCCGGAGCGGCCGCTTCGTCCGCGGATCAGTATCATCGAACCGGAGGATCAGCGTGCCGTCATACTTCTCCTTCAGTTCGCCGTTGATCACCATACCGCGGGAACTTCCCAGTGTTGGCGGGCCGTTCGGGTTGGGTGCGAACCGTAGAACCACGTCTCCGTCCTCGGCGTCCGGGAGGTCAGGTAGCTGATCCGCGTCCGCGTCCTCTCCCGTATCATATTCATACGCTTCAGCCGCCGCCTCCAGTTCGTTCTGGGAGAGATTGTTCACCTCTTCGATGATCGGATCGGCCTGTGCCACGACCGCACCGGCATCCTCCTTGAGTTCGGGATGGTTACCGAATACGTTGCCGATAACAGAGTCCTTCTGTGCCTCTCCATAGTCAAGAGCGTTCTTCACCGCGTATTTCCGTATCAGCTCTTCGGCATCCGCCATAACAGACAATGGTTAGGAAATCCAACTTTAATAGGGTTTCACGCTGGTGGATAGGTCACGGGAAAGTAAAAAGGGAAAAGGATTGGATAGGTGAAAGAAAAATAGGAAAACCGTTGCGGGTGCGGAAACCTGTTCAGTCCCGTCCCAGAAGTTCCTTGAGCTTTTCGAGTAATTTCATCGGCGAACCCTCCTCACTAGGTCACTGGCTACAGTCTTTTAAATAGGTTATTGAAAAACGTGGTGATATGGTACCCGATTTCGTGTAAAAGATCCAGTAAAACGTCTTCTAACGGTTCATCAGACTGCAGCCGGCTCACCATGTGATCTGCAGGTTCTGGCCGTTCAACGGGCTGTATCTCGATCTCACGGGTTGTATCATCGATTGTGACCGTTTCCGGTGCCTCCAGTTCGAACGCGTTCATCTCTGCAAGACAGGTTTCGAACGCTTCCCTGTCCGGATCCTGCTCGTTGTAACACGGTGTAAAGTCCGTTCCCATCAGGGATAACACTGTTTCAGTTTCCTCCTTTGCGGTCCCGGCGCTGTCACCGTCTTTCTCCCGTAGTTCGCTGTACACGTCGTGCAGCGCATCGAACCCGTGCTCCTCCACGTACAGGCGGATGATGAGTTCGCCGAACGCATATCCGAATACACGTTTTTCATGTGTTTCCGCGTTTCGCGGGGACCAGTCGTACATCCGGTCCTCATCGTTCTCGTAGTACTCCCACAGCTGGTCCGGGGTGCCGCGTGGCGGGAGGGTGTACTGGTGGCGGCCGTCCCGCCAGGTCTTCCGCTCACCGAAAAGCTCCGGTGTTTTCACGCCCCGCTCGTGGTTGACAACGCTTTCCAAATATTTTGCGGTTCCTTCGTCGAACCACATCACGCGGGAGTCAGACCAGCGTAGAGCCTGTTCGTTGATGCCGTGCAGTGTCTCGTGCAGGAGGATGGCCGGCATGCTGTCGTCGTCCATCATGCTTTCCCGGATCAGGATCAGTCCACCGGTCCGGTACTGTCCGGCACTCCACCGATCGATATCCGCGTCGTATTCACTGTCCGGCAGTATGACCACCGGGTATTTGTTCTGCTGGGGGTCGTACCCGGTGAATGCCGGGGCCAGCCAGTACAGGTCATCGGGTTCTGACAGGTTTCCTTCACCGAACCGCACGTAGTTCTCATACGTCACCCCGCCATCACTGATCGCCATATGGAGGTTAAGCGGTCCTTCGCCGTCGTACACTGCCCTGTGTTCTTCAAGCAGGTGATCGAATCCCGGTGTCTGGGACGAGGTGAGGATCCGTTCATCCACGTACACCGTTGCCTGTGTGACCTGGTCGGGTACGTCATCCCGGCGATCCGGAAATCCTGAGAGCTGCAGCTGTATCCGCTTCAACTCGCCGTACTCCGATGAGACGATGTTATCCGTCACAAACTGGATGTCAACCACTTCTTTCGTCTGTGGACGGGGATGCGGGTTGGTCTCGAACTCGATCGTCCGCCCATCGAAACTGTACTCCTCTATCTCGCCCCGGGTGTCCTCCATGTGCAGGATCTCGGAATTCGGCGGCGTCGACCAGCTTGTCCGCCAGTGGGTGACCGTCTCATCCGGACTGCTGGTGTACAGTTCGAACGAAACGTTGACGTACGCCGTCTCATCCTCTACCGAGATGTTGTACGACGTGATCGCGGCACCACTCCCCGCGAACACGACCAGCAAGACGAGCAGAAACACGAAGCGTGGAACCCTGGCCATAGACAGGTATTGGACTGGAACGGTTAAAATAGGTTGCTCCACGTGATACGGGTGTGCCGGAGATACCTACTCAGGCACGTCAAAGTCGTGGAACTTTCGTTCATGCTCCTGTGAGAGGATGTCCAGGGCGATCGCAGCACCGTCACCGGCGGAGATCACGGCCTGGATCCTGTTGTCCCGGATCGTCCACCCGCCGGCGTACACCCGCTCCATGCTGGTGCGGCCGTACCGGTCCGCCTTCACGACCCGGGTACCGTCCAGGTCCTCGAACGCGAGTCCCAGCGACTCGGACAGTTTCCGGCCATCCCCCTCCGCCAGCACCAGGTATTTGGACCCGTAATGACTGCCGTCCGACGTGGTGATCCGGAACCCGCCGTGCATCGGCTCAACCTTCTTCACGAACGCGGTGTGGAGCGTGGCACCGAACGCTTTGCACTGGTCCCGCACCGTGTCCGCGAACGCTGACCCGCCGATCGCATCGATCCCCGGATAGTTGTACAGGTAGGCATCATGCAGATACGTCTCGTTCTCACCGAACACAGACACGTGCTTGATATCGTTCTTCGCCAGATACAGTGCAGCAGTCAACCCGGTCGGACCGTCTCCGACGATGTTGACACCCTGCTGGTACGGCAGCAGTTCTTCCATGCTGACCTCGTCCTGCTCCTGCACGGCATCAGAAACCTGTGACGCGACTCTTCCGTTACCCTCACTTACAGCGGTTTTCTCCTGTTGATCGGGTTCAACGTGATCGTCTTCCGTGGTGGACGGATCTTCAGATGCGTCATCCATACGTCTTCTCATAGCGTTCCAGTGTTAAAATAGTGACTGGTCATGATCGACCGATCTACTGTTCGGATGTGAGCAATGCCTTCAGCCCGTCCCTGTTGATACGACCCTCTCCCCGGCCCACGTACTCGATCACGGCCTCGCTCTCATGGTTGCTGCACTGCACGACACGCCGGAAATACCTGTCTGTCCGCCCATTCTCCCCGTGCTCCAGCAGATCATCGTAATCGAAGTTAACAACGTCTGCATCGTCATCCCGCGAGAACACGTCAGTCACATCTTCATCATCCTGCAACGTGATGGGATAGGTGCGGGTACGCAACGTATCATTCTCCGTCTCTATACGTGGATGCTGCTCCAGCCTCCGATTCGTACAGCAGGGGCACGTGTACCGGAACGCTTCTTCCTCCTGCAGCTCATATTCCTGCCGGTCCCACGCCTCCATCTGCTCCCGGCTCACAGACATATCTTCGATCGAGGGATGGCCGTCATCCTCTGACTCCCAGTCGTACACCGTGGGCATCACTTTATACCGATCGGACCGTTCCTGCACCATACGCACATCCCCCCCCTCATATACGAACCCACTGAATATAAGCTTTGTTAATGAATCATGGATATAACAAAACATTTGTTTATGATCTGGGAGAGCGAAAACGGGACGAGGCTTAAGTAGCTTACCGAACCAACCAAAGTGTATGGGCGGTAAACCGGCGTACCAGCGTGAGATCGCGGAAGAACGCATCCGCATCCTGTTCGATGAGGCGGAAAACGTGTTCGATGCGCATCCAGAACGGTCTGACCGGTACGTTGAGATCGCCCGCACCATCGCCATGAAGTTCAACCTGTCCATGCCGGACGAGTTGAAGGAACGGTTCTGTCCGGACTGCTACGCGTATTGGCGGCCAGGAAAGAACGTCAGGATCCGGATCAAGAACGGGGCGAAGGTGTACACATGTGATGAATGTGGTGGCGTGACGCGCCGCCCCTACCAGAAGTAATACCGGTACGTTACAGGGCAGCGAACACAACTTCTAACAGCATCCAGCCAACACCGAACCCTGCGACCGACCCGATCGCCACCGGAGGGATGGCAGGGTAGAACCTGCCTGCCTGTGCCTTTACCAGCAGGAAACTGAGGCCTGCTGCCGCGCCCAGTACCGACACGACCGCGACGAACATGCCGTAGTCCGGAAGGAGCGTGGCCGCGAACACGAGCGGGATCACGATGTCGCCACCGCCCAGCAGCCCGACACCCCCCTTCTTGCTTGCTGCATCCGCTCCTTCTGATGCAGCATCCGCGGGTTCAACCTCGTCTTCCGCACGGTATACAGCGCTGTCTCCGTCCTCCATATCCGTGTCTTCGAGTGGGATACCGCCGTCTTCCTTGGGGTAGGTGAATCCCATGAACGTGTTGGTCTGTACACCGCTCTTCGCAAGGTTGACCATGTGTTCGCTGATGTTGACGGAGAAGTAGTCGTACAGGGAGAGCACGACCAGCAGTACCAGTGCGGCCTGGAGCCCGATGACGCTGCCGAAGAACGCGCCAGCACCGGCGAAGGGGAAGATCATCAGAACGTTCCGCAGCATGTGATCCTTTGAATATACGATCCCGAGCAGGACCGCGGCCGTGGCGATAAGCCCCAGTATCGATTCGAATACCGTGGTGAAGAATATGAGGGTTGTCAGTCCCAGCGCCAGCACCAGCCAGCCCTTCACCGCGAAGTTCAGCTTGTATTTATACAGGAGCAGGAGCAGTACTGTGGCGATCCCGATCATAAGGAAGAAGTACAGTCCGAACTCTGCAGAGCTGTGTTGCTCCGCGGTTTCCCGTACCTCCTCGTGCTGCTGGAGCTCCGCCGCCGCTACAAGCCCCAGTCCATTCGTTATCAGGAAGAGCGTTATCAAAAAGATGATCGAGTCGTACCTGCCCATACACATAATGCGTGCGCAGGCATACATTAAAAACATGGCAGGTAATGTTAGTGATGCATGGCCACCTACCTCTTCTTGCTTTCACAGGAACACCCGGAAATCCCTGCCGCGGAAGCACGGGCAGTTCTCAACGCAGAGAACATCGACTACCGTGTGAAGGAGCAGGAGGACAGTATGCTGTTCGTGGAATCCGATGACATCAAAGCGGAGGCGGTAGACCGGCTGGCGATGACGTTCGAGGTCGCGGAGGTCCTCCACCGGTTCAAACCGGACCAGTACCAGAAACTGGCTGCCAAACCGTTGTCTGTGGACGGATCGTTCGCCGTCCGCAAAGAATACCTTGACGACACGGAGGCACCGGACGAACTGGAGCGGAACGTGGGCCGTATCATCGACAAGAATACCGACGGCCACGTCAACCTTAACGCCCCGGACACCCTGTTCCGCGTCTACCTGTACGACGACACCGCATACCTGTCACGGATCGTTGCGGATATCGACCGGTCCAGCTACGAACAACGGAAGAACCAGTTCCGCCCATTCTCTTCTCCCGTATCCCTCCATCCGCGGCTGGCACATGCACTTGTCAACCTGTCGGAGGTTCCATGTGACGGCACACTGCTGGACCCCTTCTGCGGGACCGGCGGCATCCTGCTCGAAGCCGCACTCATCGGCTGCGACGTCCACGGCCTCGACATTCAGGACGAGATGGTGAATGGAAGCAGGAAGAATCTGGAGGCGTTCAACGTCGAAGGAGACATCCGTAAAGGAAACGTAGAGGATGTGAACGACATATTTGACGATGCTCTCCCGGTGGACGCGGTCGTCACCGACCTACCCTACGGGAAAGCCTCCAAGATCAAGGATGACCCGACCGACACGTTCCTCGAACTGATAGACGACCTCGCCGACGAGAAAACCGTGTTCATGACGGACAAAGACGATCTCGATGGATACGAACCGGCGTTCGAGATCTATGTCCACCGATCCCTCAACCGCTACGTCTACATCGTGTGAGCAGTTCTCCTGTCCATTTACGGATTACTCCGGCACGTGACAGCAGTAGAGATACCAGCAACAGCACAACGAACCCTGTGATCGCTGCCGTCTGCGCGTATTCGGATACGATATGTCCGGTCAACCTGCCATGCTCCTGATGTTCTTCGGGCTCTTCAGAATCCGCTACCGTTGCATTGCCAGGATCGGTCTCACCGGTCTCGTCCAGCGCAGTTTCTTCACCGTCTTCAGGCGTGTGCTCCGTCTGGTCGACACAACTCCGTTCCTCGATCGGCCGCTGCTCATGGTTCGGGAAACAGGACTGGGATGGTTCACAGCTCCGGTACTGTGTTCCATCCATGCAGGCAGACCATTCGCTGCACGACCAGTCATCGCCGATGCACGCTTGTGCCGGTGATGTGCGGGACAGGTCACGTTTGTCGCTGTCTGCGGGTGCATCTGTCGTGCCGTCATGGTCTGGGCCAGATGCATCTGCTTCGTCATCATCTGCATCCCTCCTGTCGGGGCTACGCTTCTTCCGATCATCTGTATCGCCTGGCGCTGATTCCGTGCTGAACAACGCTTACACGCCGGTCTCATTGACCGGTGCCGTGATCTGCCGCGGCTTCATGTGTACCGTGCTATCAAGCCGTTTCCACTGCGTTCCGTCGTGCTGGTAGATGGCGAGCGTGGACGGTTCCGTGGCTGCGCTGTAGTCGAACGTGATCGTGCCGTCAAACGGAACTGCTGCCGTTTCCGTGCCCACGTCGAGGCCGAGACCGCTCACCAGTTTCCGGCCGTCTGGTCCCGGAATCACAAGGGTGTCGTACGGTTCTACTGTCACGGTCGCGTCCTGTGAGGCGTTTACCGTGACTGTGATGCCGTCCAGTACGATCCGTGTATCCGCGTGTTTCGGTGCAGGTTCCCGTACCGGTGGCCTGGCCGGGAGCCCGATCCGCGACAGGACGTCCATCCGGAAGTGGTACGTTCCCGGCGCCGTGTTCAATGCAGTCATGATCTCCGTGTTGAGCGTGTTCCAGGACGGCTGCGTGGTACCGGGTAGCACCGTGGTGTCGTTGGAGCTGCAGAGGTAGACGCCTTCATACGGGTTCCGGTTCCCGACGTACCGGCAGTCCAGTTCTGCGGTCTGTGACCGTTCAGTGTTCTCCGACAACAGTGTCGTGGAAAGCGTGAACTCGCCGCCGTTGATACCTTCTGATGACACCGCGGTCAGCACGGTGTATACCGGGAGCGGCTGCCGCACGTGGTTCTCGAACGCGACCGTCACCTGGTCCGTGTCACCGGCGGTCAGGTTGTTGCCAAAGCCTTCGATGGTTTCGACGTGCCGGATCGGGCCTTCCGGTGTGGGGAGCGCGGTCGCTGTCACCCCTGCGAACCCTATCAGCAGTACCAGTACGAGCAGCGCACGGTTCACTGTATGTCCACCTCCACGCGTGTCGCCCCGTCCACCTTCACATCGTACCGTACGTGGTCCGCACCGGTCCGTTCCTCGAGCTGGTAATAGAAGTGTTCCACGTTCACCGGCTGAATCTCTGCGTCACACTGTGCAGTGTACGTCTGGTACGTGTCTCCCGTTACCTGTACCCGTTCACTGCACAGGGTGTACGCGCCGGTACTGTTGAAGTGACCGAATGTCATCCGCAGTGGCTCAGAATCTGTGGTGTTCAGCCGTGCCATGACGGTCAAGTCTGCCGTGATCGGGTAGAAGTCGGGCTCGTCCAGCCGGTCGCTCGAAAACAGTTCCGTGTCGAACGACAATCCCTCACTTTCCAGCGTGTACACGGCCGTGTTCTTCGGTGGTGTGTTCACCAGGAGCTGGTTGTCCTCACCGGCGTAGAACGTTGGACCATCGATGGCGGCCACGCCATGCACCATTCCGTACACCGTGGTGAGCGCTGCGGCTCCGGTGCCGGCCAGCAACAGTATCAGGAGCACTGGCGTGACCCGTTTCATGGGGGAATGCGGCTCCGGGAATCGAACCCGGATATGGGGGGTCGGGGGAAGGGGAGAGAAAAGAGACGCACCAGCGCCGCAGTACAGTCCGAAGCTCTCCCTAAAAAGGGAAAAGGTGGAGAGGAGCGTTTTAGTGCTCCTCCCAGTTGGATGGTCGCAGGTTGGACTCGACCGTGTAGTCATCCGGTGCCAGTGCAATGTCGAACTGGTTCAGGATGGCTGCATCGTACGCAGTCCCGGCATCAACAGTGAATTCCTCGCTGTCTTCGTAATAGGTGAAGAGCGTGTCACCGTTGAACCGGACGTCGTGGTAGTATAGGTCG